>JAIRSL010000307.1 GCA_031255475.1 Treponema sp. | reverse complement strand
GCCAGGCCAGGTGGCACCGTATCTGATGCCGGAACCCCCGCTGAATTCGTATCCTGAACGCCGAAAAGCCTTTGGAGTTTTCCGCGGAGAGAATCCCGGTACAGTAAATTTTTTCCGGGGGAATATCCGCATTTGTCACCGGCCGCACGGTTTTTCTTCCCGGCCCGTAGGTCCTAAAACCGCTCTCAATGATGGCATCGCCATTTTGGGAGGATACCATCAAGGGTTTTGGAGGAAACCCCGGTAATTTTTCCCTTACACCTGCGGAAAGAGCCCCGTAAATTTTACTGAACCTGCCTTCCCGCTGCTGGATCAGGAAAGAATCCATAGCCTCCTGGGTCCGGGCAAACAGCACGAGCCCTTCGGTTTCGTAATCCAGCCGGTGAAGTATGCCCCCCTCCCACGGATTCCGGCCCGCCACCTCCGAAACTTCGGGGTAAAGCCGGGAACACCAGTCAAGAAGGGTTTCCTCCCGGCCTTCCTTTCCCCCCTGCTTCTTCAGGAAAACCGAGTGCATACGGGGAGGCTTATATACCACGAGGTAACCGGGTTTCAGGACCGCTACTTTCGGTTCGAGCATAGATTAATAATATCAGAAAAAAGCCGGGATAACAACTATAAATACCCAAGTTCTCAAATTCAATCCAAAAATGGCAAGATATTGGAGAGGGACTGCCTAATTACGGAACAATTCAGGTATAAGAAACGCCTTTTTAGTCTCAGGCAGATCACGACAACCTGTTCGTCAATCTCAGTAAAATGATAGGAGGCGATCCGCAAAAAACGATGGATTCTCAAACGAAAAAGCCTGCCAATAATTTTGTGTAAATTAACAACCCCTTGGCGGCCCGCGCTGCCGACAGCCGGAGTCCTGCGAGACAGCGTATAGTCACCGGACCGATACCGCTGATTCAAAGATGAGAAACATTCCTGGAAATATCGCGGCAAAACAGATAAACGATCCTTCAAGAATGTATTAAAAAAAACTCGCCGGGGGAAATGGGTATAGTATTTTTGGGGGATGTGGTATACTGTTTTATGAGGGCATTACTCCTTGACGATGAGGTATTTGGTAACTCCATCATAAAGGGTTTTGCCATTTTTTATAGTCCCACCGGTGTTGCTCTTCGAAATTGAACGCGGGGACAAGACAAAAGGAGGACGGTATGATTAAATTTAATGCGGAATTTGAGGATGTTTGTTCGAAAAAATTCGAAAGCGACAGCAAGATCGGGCTTCTCGCTTCTATTGCCCGTGACGGATACCCCCATATCGCGCTGATAACTTCCATAAGCGTTAAATCCCGGACCGTACTGATGTGGGGGCAGTTCTCCCAGGGGCTGTCCAAGGATTACCTGAAGGACAACCCCAAGACAGGGTTCCTGGTGGTTTCCCCGGACCAGTACTGGTGGACCGGAAAGGCGGCCCATTCGGGGAGCGCCGTAAAGGGCGAAGACTTTGACTATTTCAACAACAAACCCCTGTTCCGGTACAATTCCTACTGCGGATTCGGGGCGGTACATTACGGGGACATCGTTGATGTCAGCGCCGGGGAAAAACTGCCCCTTGCCCATGTACTTTCGGGAGCCTGCCTGTCAAATCTGATGAAAGGTTTCGTCAAAAAAGTTCCGGATAATTCCGGCGGGATCCAAAAACTGCCTCCCTACGGAATGAGCCTGGGCTCAAAACTGACCGCCCTCAAATTCGCCGCCTATGTCGATTCCGACGGGTATCCCCGCATCATCCCCGCCTTGCAGGGAAGGCCCGTTGACGGCAGCCGGCTGGTGTTTTCCTCCCTTCCCTACGGAGACCTCCTGCGGCAAATCCCTTCCGGCGCAAAAGCCGCCGTTTTCATGGCGAATCTGGAACTGGAAAGCCTTCTCCTCCAGGGCCGGTGGGACGGAGCGAAAAAATACGGGGGCTTTAGCGGCATGGTCTTTGAGATCGACAAGGTCTACAATTCCATGCTGCCCCTGACGGGGTATATCTATCCTCCCGCGCCGCTATCTGCCGTATACGGCGGATAGCCCCCGCTTTTGCGCTCCAACGGTTAGAATATGGCCGATCCCCCGCAGAGTACCCAACTCGCCAGTATCGCTACGATGAAGGAGCCGGTGTAAATACGGCCGCTCTTGCGGTAAAGGTACGTTGATAGAAAAAAGAAGACCGCGAACTGAGGGATGAGGAGTATCATCACCGACATAAAGGGGCCGCCGAAAAGGGAAGAAAATATGAGGTCCACGCCGGGCCCCAAGCCCATGAAGAAGGGAATATACTCGATGAGGGCGATGATGAACACGCCGCCCAGCATGACGAACACGCTGTAACCCCACCACGCAAGCTGGGTGCCCGCGGCAGTCCGTTGTTCCGGGAGCCGGAGCTGCCCGTAGAGTTTGACCCCCGCATTAATCGTGAAGAAGGCGGTGTAGAAAGGCAGATACACGAAGAACTGCCCCAGGCGTTCCGGCGTAAAGGGTTTAAAGAAGGGCCAGATGAACCGGAAATCAAGCTGGAAAAGCGCGGCGCCGATACAAACCTGGAGGTACATGATCCCCGTAAGGACGAAGGCCGCCAGCACGGATTTGGCGATAACGCCCCGGTTGAAACGGCGCGGGTCCGCCTTGTCCGCGAGACCCAGATCGTAAAGGGTAACGCCCATACGCTTCCCTTCCCCCCTCTTGTACCAGAAGATCAGCATGACGAGTGACACGATCATGAGGAAGGTAAGCCAGGTGATGAAGCCCGTCCCTATGGTCATGCGGAAAAGGTTTTCCGGAACAGGGAGAAGGCCGTGCCCCAGTTGGCCCAGGAAGGGGAAGGTAAGGCCGCTCACCAGAATGGAAATGAGGACGGTGATCCTTCTGCTTTTTTTAGGAAGAAGCCTCAGATTATCCCTCTCCAGGGGCTGGATCAGGGGCGCGAAGAATTTAAAACCTGCAAGAAAAAGGAAGCCGGGCAGCATGGAAACCAGGGCCGCGAGCATGGCGATGAGGACCAATACTTCTTTGATCATGTAGATATGATCCGAATCGCTAAGGGACAGACGGGGATCTCCCGGAACAGCGGTTGTACCCACGCCCAAAGCGCCGGTAAACCAGCTCATGGCGGCGGTAAGCGCGCGGCTGTCGTGAGTGGTAAGACGGTGGTTGTTCTGAATAAGTTCCATGCGGCGGGCGCTGCCGTCGGCAAAAGAACCGTAAGTTCTGTCCCACTCCACCGGGGAGGACTGGCCCATAAAGTCCCGGTACCGCAGAGGCGTCTTCTCAAGACCCATGACGTTCCGCTGATAATCCCGAAAGTAATCGAACTCGTCCCACCGGGCCTGGAGCAGGAGCACATTGTTGAATTTAACGCTCTCCGCATCGTAATACTCAGGAGGGATAAGTTCCCCGCACTGGAGGACCACGGCGCGGTGTTCCGGGAAGGCGGCGGCCACAGACCAGGAGGCCCAGGTCCCCATGGAATGTCCTGTGATGCCTATACGGGTACCGTCCACAAAGGGAAGGGATGTGAGAAAGCGGTAGGCGTCCTTGCCGCCCATGGAACTGTCCACGACCCCCCTGGAAATATCGGGACGGAAAAAATCCAGGACGCTGAACGTCATCATGATAAGAAAACGCCGGGGACCGGAAACGGTCTTGTCCAGGTTGGTGAGCTTATGAGCGCCCCAGCCCCGCCCCTTCATACCGGGTATGGTGTACCCGTGGCCGTAGAGATCCACCGACAGGGCGACTATACCCCGGCGGGCCAGTTCTATGCCGTAGGCCGCGGAAGTTTCCCGGTCGTTCTGGTAGCCGTGCATCACCAGGACCGCCGGAGCGGGGTTGGCGGCATCCACGCCTTCCGGGACATAGAGCTTATAGGCGATGCGCCCCGCAATGCCGCTGCCCGCAGGTCCATCGGGAACAACCGTCTCAAAGAAACCGGAAGTAACCACAATCCTGCCGAAATCAGTCTGCACAAGAGAAGCAAGGCCGGTTGTCAGAAACGTTACCGCGATACACGCGGCAAATGCCGCCAAAGGTTTAAAATGCTTCATATCGAATTACTCCTTTCGAATTATTCCTTAACAAAAAATTGTTCATTATTGTTAAGCAAATACTTACGCAGTTTTACAAGAACTTCGCCAAAATCAAGGGGTTTACCCAAATGATCATCCATTCCGGCATCAAGACACTTTTCAATGTCTTCCCGGAACACGTTTGCCGTCATCGCGATTATAGGAATTCTCTTTGAAGGTTCAGAGGATTGTCCCGAATAAATTTCCCGCTCAAATTTCCTGATTTGCCGGGTTGCCTCGTAGCCGTCCATTTCCGGCATTTGTACGTCCATAAAGATCATGCTGTATTTTTCGGGCGCTTCCCGGAAAATACGCAGGGCAACGGCGCCGTTTTCCGCGCAGTCTATGACAAGCTTTGTCGACTCCAGGACGGTTAGTACGATTTCCCGGTTAATCTCCACATCCTCGGCCAGAATGATGCGGTAGTTTTCAAAATTATCGGGTTCTCCGTCCTGTTTTTTCTCAACGTCGGTAAGATTCTCCGCGCCAAGGCAACTGTTGATAATATCCGCAACAGTTGACGGGAACAAAGGTTTCGGAAGGAATTTATTCACTCCCGCGTTTTTCGCGTCATCTTCGATTGCGCTCCATTCGGCGGCGGAGATCATGATCACAATGGAATTACCGGCTTCTTTTTCCTTAATCTTACGGGTAAGCTCTATACCGTTCATGCCGGGCATTTTCCAATCCACGAAATAGATATTGTACGGCCCGTTCTTTTCAATAAAATTTATAGCTTCTTCGCCGTCCACGGCAATATCACAGAAAACGCCGAGGCCATGAACGATTTCCAAAAAATATTCCCTGACAGCCGGGTCGTCATCGGCCATCAGCACCCGGACATTGCTCCAATTTATGCCGGGGCCGAGCATACCATGTTTTGTTTCCGTACCCCGCGCCGCCTGTATCGTAAAGACAAAGGTTGAACCGATGTCAAGCTCGGATTCTATCCAAATCCTGCCGTCCATCATCTCCACTATGCGTTTAGAGATCGCGAGGCCCAGCCCCGTACCGCCGAATTTACGGGAAGTGCTGCTTTCGGCCTGCTGAAAAGATTTAAAGAGCCGCCCCTGCTGTTCCCGACTGATGCCTATACCGGTATCGACTACCTCAATCTGAATGGTACAGATGTTGTTTTCTTCTTTTATAAAGCCGGCGTTCAGTTTGATGGAACCGTACTCGGGAGTGAACTTGACCGCGTTGCTCAGAAGGTTCGTTATCACCTGGGCAAGCCGCTGGTCGTCTCCAATCAGCGTGCGGGGTATTCTTTTATCAATATAAATTGAAAACTTTTGGCGCTTCTGATCTATCTTAAAGTTGATAACATTGACCACCCGCTGAAGCATTTTTTCGAATATGAATTCCGTGGGAGCAAGTTCGAATTTATTCGCTTCGATTTTGGACATATCCAGTATGTCGTTGATAATACCTAAAAGATGATTGGATGCGTCTTCGATTTTTGAAAGGCAATAATCCTTGCGTTCGATTTCGGCAGAAGATTTGGCGATAGAGGTCATGCCGATAATGGCGTTCATCGGAGTACGGATTTCGTGGCTCATGTTCGCCAAAAAATCGCTCTTGGCCCGATTCGCCTCGTTTGCCGTCTCGAACGCGCTCTTAAGATGCCGGGCCATCTCGTTGCGCTGGATGGCGTTAATGATCATAACGGAACCGGAACGCAGTATGGTTACCTCTTCTTCCAAAAAATTCCGCTCCTGACGGCAGTCGTCAAAACTGGCAAAACCCCAAAAGACATCTTTCAAAAAAAGCGGGACAACCAGAATAGACTTTACTTCCAAAGGTTCCAACTGCGATCGCTCCCGGCCCGAGAGTCTTTGTACGGGACCGTTAATAAACTCCCCCCTGGAAAGCCGTGCCTCCCAATCAGGAAAAGATTCTTGGTAGGTATATTCCACCAAAGGATCGTGATGCGGCCTGATAACTTTAAGCCATTCATAAAACCGAGCATAGTAAAGCTGCCCGTCTTCCTTCAGGATATTTTTCCAGACATAGACACGATCAACGTTAACGCAACGGGCAATCATTTCAACGCCGCGGTCAAGGGCGTTTTTCAGATCGTCTTCGTCTGAAGACAGCAAAATTGTCGCAAGATCGTTTACAACGTGTAAAAGCCTGTCCTGTCTTACGAGTTCGATGGTCCGGTTATGTACTACCTGTTCAAGACTGATACCGGCCTGCCGGTTCCTCTGGAACAAGACGAATAGCAGGATAATTACGCAAAACAAAAGGACCACGACTCCGATGAGCCAGGGTATATAGGACCGTATCGAATATGCCCTATAGTCCCGGATTTCGTCCTCAGGAATGTGAAAAACAGCTTCAACGGACCGGAAGGATTCTTCCGCCGTCATATCGCCGTAAAGGTAGAAGACGGTTCCCTCCGGCCACACCTCAGGAAAAGTGTCCACAGCGCCTTTTTTGAGCAGAAGATCCCCACGAAAGGCTTCGGCGGTTAGATTTGTTCCATAGATAACGGGATTACTTGACCTCTTTAAGATCCCGGCGGCATGAATTTCGTCTTGCATAACGCCGGGCATATTCCCATAGACGGTATAGACAGGGCATACCCCGTCTGCCTGAATATCTCTGCCTTGGCAACCCGCAAGGCCTGCCAGAAATCCGGCCACAATAAGAGCCAGAACCTTTTCCTTACTCAAAATTCCCATAGCCGTCCTGTATCATATAATAATCTTCTCCGGGCTCCTGGTAAAGCTCCCGGCATAAGGGTTGTTGTCTATGCTTCCCCCTCAGACGACTTTTCTTCTTCGAACATAGATAATATACGAATCAACCACATCAGGTTGTCCGGCTGCTTCATCAGTGTTTCAACAGTTCTGACAAAAGTCTCTTCTCGCGGGGGTGTGGGTGGGGACAAAAAAAGCCCGGCGACTACCTACTCTCCCGCCCCTCCGGGGGGCAGTACCATCGGCGTTAGAGGGCTTGACTTCCGTGTTCGGAATGGGAACGGGTATAACACCTCCACCAT
>JAIRSL010000249.1 GCA_031255475.1 Treponema sp. | reverse complement strand
CCCCCCCCCAGAGCCGCCGGCCCGGTACCCATTGATTTTATGTTCTGTGTCGGAGGCAACCCCCAAAAGGCTACCCTTGAACTGGTAGATCGATTTAATAAATCGCAAAACGGCGTTGTTGTAGAAGCCAGTTATGGCGGAGGGTACGAAGACGCCCTCAAGAAACTTCTTGCCGCCATAGTGGCCGGAGACGCCCCCGATGTAGTCCATATGGCCATGGCGTATAACGCCCAGCTTATGCTCGAAGGCCATCTGGAACCCCTTGGTCCATATTTTAAAAAAGACGCCAATGTAAAAGAAGCCGATTTTGTAAAAGGTCTTTTTGATCTTAACAAATACAATGGTGAAATATACGGCCTGCCTTTTAACTGCTCCAATCCGATTATGTATTACAACAAGGACCTCTGGAAACAGGCGGGGCTGGACCCCAATAAACCCCCGGTTACCTGGGACGAGCTTTACGAATACGGCAAGAAGATCCATGCCCTGGGCACGGATGTGTACGGGTTCAATATTGCCCGGGGCTCGGGCTGGATGACCCAGGGTTACACCTGGCAGTTTGGCGGCCAGTGGATAGCGAAAGATAATTCCACCGTACTTTGGACTGAAAAAGGCGCTCTTGACGCCCTCAAATTCATGAAGAAGATGGCCGATGAAGGGGTCGCTATTTATCAGGGCGCCGCCAGCCTCAATATGGGCGGGAAGGTCGGCATGTGGATAGGTTCCACAGCGGAACTCACCAACAACATGAATTCCGCCACCTTCGATCTCGGCGTGGCGGTTATGCCCTACGCGGTGAAAAAGCAGGTTCCCATCGGCGGCGGCAGCCTCTACATCTCCAAGAGTTCTCCCCAGTCCGATAAAGACGCCGCCTGGACTTTCCTCAAGTTCATGTCCAGCCAGGAAAGCCAGTTCTACTGGGCGGAAGCTACAGGGTATCAGGCTTCGTCGATAGCCGCGGTTAATTCCGATCAGATGAAGGCCCTCTGGCAGAGGGACCCCCGGTACGCCGCAACCTACACCCAGATTGAATATGCGGTGGCCGAAGACAACACCCAGCTTATCCCCTTTAACGAAGTCCGGGACATGTTTAACTCCGCCTGGGACGAGGTTATGCTGAACAAGGCTGATCCGGACAGGACCATGGCCGCCGCCCAGGAAAGGGCCAACAGAGTTCTTGCTCAATATAAAAAATAATCGACTGTTCTCATCATAATAGAGGCTTTCCCAAAACCCGGTTGTTTTGAGGAAAGTCTCTAATGGGTCGTTTTTAAAACCCCCGGAGTATGGGTTTCTTTGGCATCGGCGGAAAGTTGCCGGTGCCG
Organism: Treponema sp.; assembly: GCA_031255475.1. Taxonomy (GTDB): domain Bacteria; phylum Spirochaetota; class Spirochaetia; order Treponematales; family Breznakiellaceae; genus JAIRLK01. The sequence continues at coordinate 4,855 of JAIRSL010000249.1, read as the reverse complement.
GTTTTTGGGAGGCGGTAATGGCCGGCAGCGTATCTTCGCGTCTGAGGAAGAGAAAGTTCCGTGATAATTTTATTGTGGGTGTTTGTCTCACCCCTTCGGTGGCAATTATTCTGGTTTTTACCTATTTTGCCTTTCTTTTTTGCGTGTACATGAGCCTCCATAATTGGAATATGCTGTCCCCCATGCGCTTCATCGGTCTGGAAAATTACCGGACCGCTTTTATCTCCGAAGATTCCGGCGAATTCTGGAATGCCCTTAAGAATACGTTCATATATGTCGCCTTTGCGGTGCCCGCCTGCGTTGTTCTGGGCCTTCTGGTAGGGCTCCTCCTGGACTGGATCGTGTTTGCCCGGGGGTTTTTCCGGCTTATGCTTTTCCTTCCGGTTATCGTTTCCATGGTAGTGGCCGCAACGGTGTGGAAACTCCTTTTCGATCCCGAAGCGGGAGAAATTAACCGCATCATTTTTTTTCTGGGGGTAAGGGCGTCCCACTGGACCATGTGGACAAAAGACCCTGCGGGGGGCGCCATGGCGGCGGTACTGATAGTGGGTATTTGGAAGCGGATTGGGTACAACGGAGTTCTCTTCCTCGCGGGGCTTAAAAATATTTCGGAAACCTATTACGAGGCCGCAACCATAGACGGCGCCAATCCGGTACAGAAATTTTTTAAGATAACCCTGCCTTTGGTTTCGCCTACTACTTTTATTGTTACCATGCTTCAGTTCTTTTCCGCGTTTAAAGTTGTAGAGTCTATCATGGTTATGACCAACGGCGGACCGGCCAAAAATACGGATGTATTGGTTCTGTATATTTATAATAACGCGTTCAGTTATCTTAAGATGGGATACGCTTCGGCTATATCGGTGATTCTCTTCGTCATCATCCTGTTTTTCACCATTATTCAACTGGTTCTTGAAAAAAGAATGGTTCATTATCAATAGGGAGGGGAGAAGAAAATGACCCGGTTTTCAATTGGAAAGTACAAAGTATCAAGTCCGAGAATAATCGCCTATTTTTTTCTGACCCTTCTGGTTTTGATCATCAATTACCCCTTTCTCTGGATGTTCTTTACCTCCCTGAAGGCCCGGCAGGAAGTGTTTCTAATCCCCTCGCGTCTGCTGCCGGAAAAATTCATGTGGAGTAATTATGTCGAAGCCTGGTCCATGGCCCCTTGGGCTACCTATGTAAAGAATTCGTTTATCGTCGCGGTGATCCCCATATTCGGCCAAATATTTTTCGGCTCCCTGGCGGCATACGCCTTTACCAGACAGTTTAAGGGTTCCAAGATAATTTTTACCCTTTTCCTGGGTACCATGATGATTCCGGGGCAGGCAACCCTGATCCCCAACTACGTGATCTTCAGAACCCTGAAATGGATCAACACCTATTATGCCCTGGTGGTGCCCTTCCTTACCGGCGCTTTTGCCATATTCCTCCTGAGACAGTTTTTTCTGTCTATACCCAAAGATTACGAAGACGCGGCTATTATCGACGGCTGCGGGCCCTTCTATTACCTGTTCCGGATTCTTATGCCCCTGTCATCCGCGGCGCTGGTTACCGTGGCTCTTCTGACATTTAATGACCGTTGGAATGATTACCTGTATTCTCTGATAATGGTAACCAGGGACAACATGAGGACTGTGCAGGTGGGTATGGCGGTTTTCCAGGGAGAAGGGGGTACGGTGTGGCACCTCCTTATGGCGGCTTCTACGTTTATCACTATCCCTGTGATAATTCTCTTTCTCTTTGTACAGCGTCGTTTTATTGACGGTGTAATGATGAGCGGGATAAAAGGATGATTTTTATGCGGACGGGACAAAAAGCGAAAAACCGGAGCGGGATTGCCCGGCCGTCAAAAACAAGTATGCGGTTTCTCTGTCTCCTCGTCCTGGGACTGGGTCTTAGTCTGGCTATTCTTTGTGCCGGCGGAAGGAATGGCGGAACCGGAAAAAATCCGGCCCGCAACGGCAGGCTGACGATCGTTTTTATGAACGATACCCATACCCATCTTTACCCCTGGAAGGATGAAAACAGCGGGCGGGAATATGGCGGCGCGGCCCGGTGGGCAACTCTGCTCAACCAGATCCGCCGGGAAGCCGGAGAGGTTCTTTTCCTTCACTCCGGGGATATGCTGGTGGGTTCCGATAACAACTACCTTATAGGGAAAGTCCCCAACTGGGAAAGGCTTCCCCTCTACGGCTACCGGGGACTCCTGGAAATTCCCCTTTTTGAAATGCTGGGTCTTGACGCCGCGTGTTTTGGAAACCATGAATTCGACTACGGTCTTTACTGGAACTACCACCTCTTTAGCCAGGCCTCCTTTGATTTGCTGGCGGCTAATGTTAGCCTCCGGCCGGTTCCCGCCGGAAATTTTTATGAGCCTTCCCACTATAAACCGTATCAAATTTACCAAAAGGGAAATTTCCGTATCGGCGTTATAGGGATCTTGACCCATGAATTTATCAAGACCCCTCAAATCAAGGTTGGGGACCCGGCGGAAGCTGTGGCTCCCCTGGTAGCACAGCTAAAGAAGGAATGTGATGTGGTCGTGGTCCTTTCCCACCTGGGGGTGGAGCCGGATATGAAACTGGCTTCCAGGGTTCCCGGAATCGATGTCATTGTGGGAGGGCACAGCCATACGTATCTGCCGGAACCCAGAATAGTCGGGGAGACTATCATTACCCAGACCCGGTGTTACGGGGAATTTGTGGGGAGGCTGGATCTGGAGTACAAAGACGGCGTTCTTGAAGACTACCGGTATCGGTTGCTCCCGGCAAATTTTTCCGTGCCCGAGGATCCTGAAGTAAAGGCCTGGCTGGACAAATGGCTCTATCCGGTCACACTGGATCGCCCGCTCTCATCGGACGGGCAGGGAGAGGCTTCCCTGGGGGAGTATATCGCCGGCGTCATGGGCGAACAATTTCCCTGTGACGCGGCGCTGATAAAACTCGGAGGCTTCCGGAAGGAACTTCCCTCCGGCCGGGTTTCGGCCAGGGATTTTTTTACCGCCCTCTGGCCGTACCGGATGCGGGATGACGGACCGGAGAAGGAACTTTCCCCCGAACAGGTGATGGATATAGTTTCGGGTAAGGCGCCCTCTGCGGCCCGGCATCTCCTCCCCAGCGCCGAAGGCCTTAGCACCCTTATCGGTACGCTTATTCCCGCCGCGGCCTTGGACGAGATTGAAAGACTGAATGAAAGCCGGGCCGGTACGGAGGATGGTTTTTCGATACGGCGTTTTAGCGTCCCTTTCCCGGAAGACAACATTAGGGTGGTGATGGATCTTCCCGCGTGGATCGATCTGTACCGGGAAGGAATCCTTACCGATGACTATGAATACCAAAATCTTTCAAAAGAGATAATTGAAGCGCTGATAAACTACTGATACGGACAGACTCTAAGTACGGTACAGACTACTGGTTGAATTTAAAGAATATGACGTCCCCGTCTTGCACAATGTATTCCTTACCCTCAACCCGGTACCTGCCGGCTTCCTTGATCTTCGCCTCCGTACCGTAACGGACAATATCGTCGTAAGAGTAGACTTCGGCCTTGATAAAGCCCTTCTCAAAGTCTGTGTGGATAACTCCGGCGGCTTTGGGGGCGCTGTCTCCGGCCCGGATAGTCCAGGCCCGGCATTCGTCAGCCCCGGCGGTAAAGAAGGTGCGGAGTCCCAGGAGCCGGTATGCGGCGCGGGAGAGGCTTCCCAGCCCCGATTCCTTAAGCCCCAGTTCCCCAAGAAAGGCGAGTTTTTCCGCCGGATCTTCTATGTCCGCCAGTTCCGCCTCGAATTTTCCGCAGATGACTACGGCTTCCGAAGCTTCGGCGGCGGCCCGTTCCCGTACCGCCTCCACATAGGACGCGGCCCTTCCCGCGGGTTCCGCTGCCGCGACATTCCCTATTCGGTCGTCTACATTGCACACGTAAAGCTGGGGTTTGGCGGTAATAAAATGGCAGTCGTAGATGGCGGCCTTTTCATCCTCCCCCAGATCCACCGACCGGACGGGTCTGCCCTTTTCCAGGGCCGGGCCTATCTTGTCCAGAACGGAAAGCACGATGCCCGCGTTTTTTTGCTCCTCCCTGGCCTGAACCTTCAAGGCCCGTTCCGCCCGCTCCCGGCGCTTGGCCAGGCTTGCAAGATCCGCCAGGGCAAGTTCTATATTGACGATCTCCATGTCCGAATCGGGATCCACCTTGTTGTTTACATGGATGATATCGGGGTCGTCAAAACAGCGTACTACCTGGGCGATCATCCCCACTTCCCGGATATGGGAAAGGAACTGGTTCCCCAGCCCCTCGCCCTTGCTGGCCCCCTTTACCAGCCCGGCGATATCCAAAAATTCCACCGTGGCGGGAATAGTCCGCTGGGGCTTGAAGATCCCGCTCAGTCTGAGGAGCCGCTCATTCGGGACGTTCACAATCCCCACATTGGGGTTAATAGTGCAGAAGGGATAATTCGCCGCTTCCGCCGCCGCCCCGCTGAGGGCGGAAAAAATGGTGGACTTTCCCACGTTGGGAAGCCCCCCCACGCCGCAGTTCAGAGCCATGGCCTTACTCTACCATACCGGAAGGACAGACTCCAGCGCCGGGAATTCTCACAAAAGTCCGCGTTCAGACTTCTTTGGGCCTGCCAAGCCGAAGGTACTTTTGCAGGGTCGCCCGTACCGCGCCTTTTCCCCCGATTAGTTCGGCAAAGTAGCCCTCCACCCGGGAACCCAGGCTGCCGGACTTCCCGGTTTCTACGCTGTACAGGTTCAGGGCGAAGATCTTTTCGTTGGAGAGGATGGGCCGGAGCTTTCCCGCCGCCGATTCGGGGCTTCCCAGGCTTAGCCCTTCAAGGACGCGCCGCAGATCC
>JAIRSL010000206.1 GCA_031255475.1 Treponema sp. | reverse complement strand
CAGGGATTGTATCCACTGCGGCAGATCCGTTATAGAGGTTTCCAGATACATGCCTATGTTTTCCCGCTGTTTCCACAGGGAGTAGAGTTCCTGCACCCCCGCCGCGGCGAGAAACCCGCGCCCTAAATCCCAGTCCAGATCCAGCCGTCCCTGCGCGTTGGCAACAGTCATGACAACATCCATGTCGGCGTTTGCGTTGGGGGCCGTGTAGGACGGGTCTGTGGGCAGACTCGAATCCTCAACTCCATACCGCTTTAAAAAATCTAAAAAATCCTGATTATAACTGACAGTAACGTTGTTGTCGATGAACCCGTCGATGTTGGTCTGAATAAAGCCGCCTCCGGCAGTACCTTTAAGAACCATGGAAGGAATGGGATTAAACGTCAGGCCCGCGATAAGGAACCCCTGGTAATTGATATCTTCAAAGTCCATGTTCACATTGCCCCGAATCTCTTCGTCATCGTAAACATTGCGGTACGCCGCGCCCACACCATCGCTGCCGAAGAAGCCGTTGGCCTTCATTTCCAGGTTTCCGGTAAAGCGGTAATTCGCCGAGAGCGTGGCGCTCCTGATGAAGGGGGAGGTGGATACCGAGTTGATCATCCCCAGGGTTTCGTTGTCCGGCATGGCCCTGCTTAATCCCTTGGCCGTCCAGACCAGAGTGTCCCAGTAGGTTACTTTCCCCATAAACAGGATGCCCCCTTTGCCGGCCAGGGGAAGGGAAAGGTTAAGGCTTGTGGCGCTGGTACCTATGGCCGCCTCAATCTCCGTTTCGGTGGGGGAAGGCGTTTTGGAAGTTATTTCCAATAGACCGGAAATAGTGTGACCGTAGCGGCTGGAAAAGACCCCGTGGGACAGCCGGGCGCTGGACACCATTTTGGGGTCGAAGATGGAGAACCCGCCCCCCCAGTGATAAGGCCGCTCCAGGTAAAACCCGTCCAGCACTGCCATAAGGTCCCCGGGATCGCCGCCCCTGATGGACGGCAGGGCGTTGAACATTCCCGAATACCCCACCCCCGGCAGGAGCTTGACCGACGTCATCACGTCTTCTATAGGCCCGATCTCCGCGGTCCGCGCCAGTTCCCGGTCCGAGAGAGCCACGCTGCGCCCGCTCTTGGTCTCGCTGGTCCCCGGCCGTTCAGCCTCCAGCACCAGTTCCCGGCTTTCCATGATGCCCCCCAGCCGGAGGGCCGCCGTAATCCGCAGGACGCCGTCTTCTCCAGCGCCGCCCGTTCCCGCCGCGGGAATGGTCAGCCGCCGGCTTTCGTAGCCGGGGTAGGCGATACGGATGACCGCCGACCCGTTGTCCGGCAGCGTGACACGGGCCTTTCCGTCTTCATCGCAGACATACTCTTCCCCGTTTCCAAGGAGGATCGCCGCGCCTTCCAGAGGTATCTCCAAGTCAGCGTCTTCCACGGTCACTTCCACATCCCTGGCAAAAAGGGAGCCGGGAATCAAAACGAGAAACCCGAAGAGTACGGAAAATAAGGCCCGCGCCGGCTTCATGGCGGCGGCCCGGCCTCCTCTCCGGTCCCGGATTTAGCCTTTTCCTCCCGTTCCTTCTTCTCTTCGGCGGCCAGCCTGCGGTTGTAGATGAAGATGCCCAGAGCCGCGAATATCACGGTTTGCATAAGAAAATTTTCGTTTTTTTCGCCTATCGTAAAACCCGTAACATGCCGCACAATGCTGTACACAATGATGATTACCCCCAGGGCAATAAGGATACGAAGCAGCCAAACCCTCGATAGTTTCATGGCTCCAAGTATACCGGCTTTCGGCGTTCAAGGTCTATGAGAAAGAAGCGGATTACCATTATAGTAGAAAGCAAAATGAATACCATGAAGACAACAAAGAGAAGCGCAATCCCTCAAAGAATAAAAGCCCTGGCCTTTGATTTGGACGGCACCCTCCTGGCGCCCGGAGCCATGCTGACGGAACGCTCCCGGAAAGTTCTGCGGGCCTGTATGGACCGGGACGTGCGCGTCATCATCGCTACCGGGCGGTCCGCCGCATCAGCGGACCGCTACCGGCGGGAACTGGATGCCGGAGGGCCTATGGTATGTTTTAACGGCGCCAAAGTTGCGGTCATGCCCGGTGGGAAAATCCTGGAGCTCCGCCTTCTGGACCCTCAAATAGCGGATTTTTGCGCGGACCTGGCCCGGAAAACCGGCGTGTACTACCAGGCGTACTTTGTCCGGAGCCGGGAACCTTACGGAGAACTTCTTTTGGGAGAAGAGGACCGGGCCGAAGCCGCCGGATACCGGGACCATACGGGGATTCGGCCGGTATCCGGGGACATTACGGCGGTCCTGGGAGCGGCGGATTTTGAGGGCTGCATAAAAGGCATGTTTCTGGCGGAACCGGAGGTCCTGGACCGGATACGCCCCTGCCTGGAAGAACGCTTCGGCGGAAGGGCCTACGTAACTAAAAGTTCCCCAACGTATCTGGAGATTCTTTCCGCCGGGGTCACCAAGGGTTCGGGGCTTCAAACCGTCATGGACCATTACGGCCTTGCCCCGGAAGAGGTTATCGCCTTTGGAGACGAGGAAAACGACCTCCCCATGTTCGCCGCCGCGGGTTTCGCCGTTGCTCCGGCCAACGCCCGGCCCGCCGTCCGCGCCTCGGCGGATTTCGTGACCGGCGCGAATACCGAAGACGGAGCCGCGGATTTTCTTACGGGGTTTTTCGGATTATAAGCGGGGAGCCGCGTTTCCCATCGGGCGTCCAGCGTCCTTCCTTCACCTCTATTACAACAGGCCGTTCATAGAAAACAATTTTTTCAAAAATTACTGAGAAATATTGACAAATAGTATATTACGATATATATTAGTCAAAACTAACAATATATTATTTAGGAGGAAGCATCATGGCCAATGATTTTTTGGAAAAAAATGGTGTATTGCAGGAAACAGTTGCAAATACGATGCTATTTCCCCTTTGGGGCCGGGCTTTTGCGAGCAAGCTTAACCCGCAAATTCTCGATGATAGCGAAGCGATAAAAATAATCAATTCACTTAACTATGATTTTTCAACCATGGAGAAAAATTTTGGCGAATTCGGCGGAATTTGTTATATAGTCCGCGCCCGCGTTTTTGATGATATTATAAAAAAATTCATAAAAGAACATCCAAATGCAAGCATTGTAAATATTGGTTCAGGGCTTGATACAACTTTTTCCCGGATAGACAATGGCAGTATCCATTGGTACAACCTTGATTTACCGGAAGCAATAGAATTCCGAAAGACTTTAATTCCTGATTCAGAAAGAAACATTGCCATCCCGATATCAGTTTTTGATTTTACCTGGTTTAAAAAAATAAAATTTGAACCTGAAAAAGGCATACTGTTTATCGCGGCAGGGGTCTTTTATTATTTCAAAGAAGATGAAATAAAGAAACTTTTTTGTGCCATGAGCGAACAATTTCCCAATGGCGTAATGGCATTTGACGTGGAATCAAAAGCCGCGGTAAGAAAATCAAACTCTATGGTGCGTAAATCAGGTAATAAAGGCGCTCAGATGTTTTTTTATGTTAATAATCCGGATAAGTTTGAGAAATGGTCAGAGAAAATAAAACTACTTGATGTTTTACCATGTTTTAAATCAATTCAAAAAGATAAAAAATGGAAACGTTCAACACGAATATTTATGGTTTTGAGTGATGCTTTAATGATGATGAAATTCATTGTGTTACAATTCAAAGGCGCATAAGGGATATTAAGCCTTCGCCGCGAATAAAAATCTTGAAAAAGGCTTTACATAGTAAAAAACCGGGGTTATTATGGTTTTAGATCAAGATCATTGAAGGAGACATAAAATGTCCAGACCGGTAAACAAAGAAGAATTGATCGCATTCGCCGAACACGGTTTTAATGAATTATTGGATTTTATTAATGAGCTGCCTGAAAATATAAAAAGCAAGACATACAAAAATAACGAATTAAACGATCGGGATAAAACAATCGCCGACGTGATATGCCATTTGCACGAATGGCATTTGATGAGGGAGAATTGGTATAAAGAAGGAATGTCCGGTAAAAAACCTGCACTAAGCTATTCCTTACGGACATTGCCTATAATAAATCATGCGATATGGGAAAAATATAAGGGGACGGAACTAAGAGATGCAATAACAATGTTCAAAAAGAGTCATAAAGCCATAATGGTATTAATTGAAAAACATAACGACGAAGAACTGTTCTCTAAGAAGAAATATGAATTTACCGGATCAACAACGTTGGGAGCGTATTTTTATTTTAATACGGCAGATCATTATAGGTGGGCTTTAAAAACAATACAACCATTAAAAAAACCGGCTAAGTAAAAATATAAATAGCGGAGTAGGCCCTTACCGCGTCTTCCGCCGCCCGTTTCCTGACGCCGGTCATCATCACCGGTGGCGGCGCGGCTAGAGAAGCGGCTGGGGGCGGAATTCCGGGAATTGCCGGTCTAAACAGGGCGCCGGATACGCCCTGAACAACCAGTCTTAAAACCACGCAACAGAGTCCATTCCGGGTCTTTTAAGCGGGGAGGTTATCCCTGAAACCTGGTTTCTGAAACCTGGTTCCTGGAACCTTTGGTTTCTTCGAAATATTTGGGGTTTTTTCTCCTAAGTGTTGTTTTTTTATTGTTATGTGCTATATTTATGAATAGAATATGTTTATATTCCGATTATTAAGAGGCGATACGGAGGCGGGTAATGTCCAACCGGCTTAAGGCACGGTTTCTTTCGAACGTAAACAAAATATTTTCTTTTTGGGGGGGGGGGGGGGGCCGCCGCCGGGGGCGGGGGGCGGGGGGGGGTGGGGTGGTGGTGTGGG
>JAIRSL010000179.1 GCA_031255475.1 Treponema sp. | reverse complement strand
TGACTTTTCCACCGGAACCGTGACAACCCTGCCCCACGATTTCTTTGATATTGCCATACCTGCCAGCGGCAAGGTCATTGCCAATAGCGGCAGTTACGGTTCAGGCGTTCAGGTATTGTATAGCAATTGGGCCAAGACCGATATTACCAGGAATCTTGGCGGTTTCCATGACTCCGGCGCAGTGAAGGAATACACCTTTAAGCCGGGAACGCCGCTTTATGGTTATCAAGATGAGGAAAATCCCCTGAAAAGCAACATCTCAACTCCAAGAGTGGCTCTGATAAAAGTTCAGTACAAACCCGAAGACCCGCCAGAGTATTTCAAAGTTGTCTATGATTATACCATGGAAATGGGGGTTTTTAAGTCATTCGATGTTACGGTAGTCCCCGGCCTTGCCGGGGGGGAGTCCGATAAAAAAGAGATAACAATACCGGTGGCGCCCGGCGACATGAACACGGGTTACAGCTTGCTCTACATCAAACTTGTGGGAGAAGGCGGCCCCCGGGCTCTGAACACCGGAAAAGAATGGATAGGCGGCGGGACGATTGTTCCCAAGGAATGGGACATCATGGCCGTCAGGACCGAAGAACTCCAGGAAGATCCCGACAATCTGGGAAAAGCCCTAACGCCCGCGACAAAACGCTCCTCCGTGCTCATTAATGCCTACAGGCAGGGAACCCGGCAGCAGGTAAAAGCAAAGGTTATAACCGGAAAATCGATAGACCAGGTTACGGAGGAGGATCTGAACAATACCAATCTAAGCGAAGAAATTGACATCATCGGTTACAAGTGGCACAACCCTGACGACGAATCGATCCTCACCAATACCTATGTCATAAAAACCACCGACGGCGGTTTTGCGAAATTCCAGCCGAAAACCTTTGCCAAGGACAATAAAAAATTCGTAATGGATTTCGATTATTCTTACCAAAGCGGCAACTAATACAGACAGAAATCCGGTTTTGTCTACAGACCAAACGATGCCGCCCGCCGTTCCCCGAATGATGGAGGGAGTAATGGCGGGCGGCATTGTTCCCCGGTTGCAAATCACCGCCCGATCCCTCAAACTGGGAGCGGGAATAATCATGATGCAGAATACGTTTTCTTCTTCCGCCGATGTTTTTGCCTGGCTTTCCGGTTTCATTAACCTGGAACGGGGGCAGACTTCAAAGAGTTTCCGCCCGGAACGGATGGAACTGCTGTCCGCGCTGGCGGGACACCCTGAAAAGTCCGCCCCGGTTATCCACGTGGCCGGTTCCAAGGGAAAGGGGTCTGTTACCGGGATGATCGCCGCCATGCTGGGGAAGTGGGGCAAAAAAACCGCCCGGTATACCTCTCCCCATGTGACCGAATACCGGGAGCGCGTCACCCTGGACGGCGGTTTTTTTGAGGAGTCCTGCTACATTGCCGCGGGAGAAGAACTGCGGGAAACGCTCCGCGTTTTACCGGAAAGCGGCGAAAAGGCGGCGTCCCTTTTTGATCCCGCGTTTCCACAAGGGGAGGAACCCAGCTTTTTCGAGCTTCTGACCCTGTATTTCTTTCTCTGCGCCCGGCGCGCGGGGTGCGACGCCATGGTTGTGGAGACCGGCATGGGGGGAAGGCTCGACGCGACCAACATTGTCGATCCCCTGGCGTCGGTGATTACTTCCATTGAACTTGAACACACCGAATATTTGGGGAATACCATCGCCGCCATTGCCGGGGAAAAGGCCGGGATCGTGAAACCCCGCCGGCCCCTGGTTTTAATGGAGCAGTCCCCGGAAGCCCTGGAGATTTTCAGGAAAGCGGCGGCGGACAAGGGGGCGCCGCTCTCGTATTTCCCGGAGGCGGCGTACATTGACGATATCCGCGTTGACCGGAATAAAACCGCCTTCGTTCTCGGTTTCAGGGAAAGGGAACCCTTCTCCGGCCCCCTGGATCTTGCCGTCTCCATTCCGGGGGAAATCCAGGCCAAAAACGCCGGTCTGGCAGTTTTGGCCGTCAAGACGGCTTTCCCCGCGATCAGCCGGGAAGCGTTACAGGAGGGACTGCGGGGCTTCACCCTGCCCGCCCGGTTTGAGCGGCTTACGGACTCCCCTCCCCTCATCATAGACGGCGCGCATACCCCCCAAAGCACGGAATACTGCGTCAAAACCTTTACGTCCCTTTACGGTGAGGGCGGGCTCCTCATCTTCGGCTGCGCCGCAAAGAAGGACGCCCGCGCCATGGCGCGTATCCTTGCGCCCCATTTTTCCCGCGTCATCATCACCCGTCCGGGGACTTTTAAGGCTGGCGATCCCGAAACGGTTTACCGCGCGTTCCGGGAATTCAAAGATGGGGATTCTCTTGTTTACATTGCCGATCACGAAGAGGCCGTTAGAAAGCTCCTGGCCCTCCAACAGGAAGCCGGACTGCCCGCATTGGGAACCGGGTCCTTTTATCTTGCCGCGAATATACGAATAGCCCTCAGGAATGAGGCGGAACTATAGGAGGAAGGGAATATTCCTGGTATTCCCCGGAAACCGGATCGTCAAAGGAGATGCCCTGGGCCCTGAAGGCTAAAAACGGCTGATCCCGGTAAAGGGCGTCCTCTTCCCCCATATCCAGGGGCCGGTACTCCCTAAAGATTTCACCGCCGTAGAGCGGATCGTTCACCAGGGGAAAGCCCAGCCAGGCCAGGTGGCACCGTATCTGATGCCGGAACCCCCGCTGAATTCGTATCCTGAACGCCGAAAAGCCTTTGGAGTTTTCCGCGGAGAGAATCCCGGTACAGTAAATTTTTTCCGGG
>JAIRSL010000176.1 GCA_031255475.1 Treponema sp. | reverse complement strand
TGCCGTACCACCGGCCGCTGCGTCATCTTTTTTTGTACACGACCCCAATACTGCCAGGGCCAGCAGGACGGCAACCATTGTAAAATAAATTTTTGTCTTCATCTTTAATTCTCCTTAATCCTTCTATTTTATGGTATACTCCAGGGCGTTGTCAATCGTTATCTCACGTGCGTCACTTGACTGCGAAGACCCCGAAACTGTCCCCATCCGGACGGAATCGCCCGGAACGCCTTCCTCCCCGCCGCACGGCGCTATCCTTGAGGTTTGCCACGGAAGCGGCCTTGTTATACCGGCTACGGTGGTTCGTGACGGCAGTTTTCAGTTCATCAAAGGTTCCGTGATTGGAGGAAAAGCAGACCGGGAGGCATCAGGAAGCCCCTGTCCCGGATTCCAGTACTCGTGTTGATTTCGCGGGCGGCATCATCCTCAGGGGTTTGTCCCGCCGCGAAATAAGGTAACCGGCAAGCGCCGGCAACCGCGTGAAGGAGTTCCGGGGAAGAAGGCTACCAGCCGGCGGCCCCGGTCTTGGAACACATCTCGTCAAAAAGGGTCCGGGCGTCGGACAGGGGCAGGGCCTGTACCGCCGAATCGTGGGAAAACACCCGGAAGGCTTTTTCCCGGTCCTCTTCAAATACCGCTTCGACGATCCCTTCCTGGGCCAGGACATGGGGCATTACCAGGGCGCGTACATCCGCGGGCAGACCGTCGCTCATTAGCGGTTCCACGCTGTCGCGGGTAAAGGATGCGTTGGTTTCCACTACCGCTCCGGAAGGCAGATCCGGCATTTGCCCGAGGTTGGGCATGTTTACGTTGGTCACCAGATTCCTGATGCCCAGGAGGGCCTTGAGGATCTTAATGCCTTCTTCCCCGGATTCAACAGGGATCATGGTTTCCGTACCGTCCCGGTACGTCCGCGCCCGGCGGATCAGCTTTTCCCGGTTGGCGATACGCCAGGACACGGGGGTAAGCGCGAATCCCCAGCTTTCCGTCTGCGCGGGGCTTGCCAGGTACCACGAATGGGGGCAGAACTCCGCCAGGTGCCTGTCGCCCGCGGCGGCAATAAGGCCGTAGCGGATAAAGAGGTCCATTTTTACCCGTTCTGCGGAGGAAAAATACTTTTTCCGCTCCGCTTCGTCCGGGTCCCCGGTCTCCGCGCCGCCCGCCGCAAAGGTGGTAGCGGCCTTCGCGCCCCTAAACCCCGATTGGGCGTATCTTTCGGCAAATTTTTTGTAATACGGAAAGATGTCAACCCCTTTCCAGGAAGCCTTGTCGATCCAGGTAAAATGATTGATTCCCAAAACACGGGTGGTAAGGTCTTCCCGCTTAATGCCGCCGGCGGGGGCAAGACCCGCTTCCTCAAGTACCGCCGCCAGCAGTTTTTGTGTGTTGAAAACCTCATGACAGCAGCCGAAAGCCTTGATCTCCGGGAACTCCCTGTACAGTGTCCGGGTACAAACGGTCATGGGATTGGTATAATTGATGACCCACGCGCCGGGAGCGTGTTCCCGTACCGCCCGGGCAATCTCCCGGAAGATTGGGATGGTCCTTAACGCCCGGATAATCCCCCCCGCTCCGGCGGTGTCTCCCACGGACTGGTAGATGCCGTATCGCTCAGGAGCGTGTACGTCCGCCGCCATTTCCTCAAAATCGCCGGGAAGGATGGAAACGAACACAAAATCGCTCCCTTCAAGGGAGTCTTCCAGGGAAAGACCGGCATGGAATTTCCAGCGGCCGCCGTTGTACTTTTTCATAAGGGCGTTCCCTATGATCTCGTTGGTTTTAGCGTCTTCCGGTTTTATGTCGTAGAGTTCGATACGCCCGGAGATTTCTTTTTCAAAAGCCAGATCCTGCATGAGCACCCAGGCCCAGTTACGTGAACCGCCGCCGATATAACATATTTTAAGTTCGCCGTTCTTCATGATGGTCCTTATTATAGCGATCTTTCTTGTTTAAGGAAACATAGAAACCGGCGCCGGTTCTCCTTCGGGAGAGCTGGCGCCGGCAGGGGTTTTACATTACATCGGCCCTCAGGCCGTACCAAAGGCTATTGGTTCACCAGTGATACGGTGAAAACCAGATTCCCGCCGGTAAGCGCGGCCTGAGTGCCGTTGGCCCCCATCAGCGTAGGCGGTCCGCCAAATCCGGGAATAGATACCGTACCAATTTTTCCATCCAACGCAGCGGCGGCTTCGTCACAAGCATCCGGATCGGCACTGAAGGAATAGCCTGCGGCGGGCGCAAGGGTAACCGATATGCCTGTTGTTTGATACATCGCGTTCGTTATAGCTGCAACGGTAACAGAGCCCGTTACATCGGGAATATCCGCCAGAGCCGTAATTAACGCACCGGTAAACTCAAGCTGGTACGACATATTATACGCGCCTGTCAAATCGCCGTCGGCCGCGCCATTTATCGCTTCTACAATGCTGGAAAGCGCGTCGGGATTGATAATGACTGCCTTCAGTATGGCGGTAATGACCAGGTTCCCGTCAATGACTGTTGCCGGTGTGGAAGCGGCTCCGGTATAATTCCCGTCATCAGTGGTGGTGATGGCTATTTTCCCGCCCAAAGCGTTACCTGCGGCGTTATAGTCTGCCGCCGGATCAAATTCATAACCTGCCGGAGCGGATAGGGTGAACGTAAGCACATGATCAGCCCGCTTATATGCCGCCGTAACATCCGCCGTGACGCCGGGAATATCGGCAAGCCCCGTGATAAAACCGCCGCTCGCGCTTGTACCGGAAATATCGACATCGCCGGTTCCAATGCCGTTTATTGCGCCCACAAGGGCTGCCGCCTGAATCACCGTTGTGCCCAGATTGACGGAGATGACAACGTTAGCGCCGTCAACAACGCCGGAGGCGGAAAGCGGCCGCGCGTATCCCAAATCTTTATTGTTGGTTATCTTCCCGGTTATGGCGGAAACGAATGCCGCTGCAATCCCGCCGGCCCCGCCCTTGGTTATACCTGAAGCAGGGACTGTTACCGTTAATGTTTTGGAAGCGCTTTCGTAGGTCCCCGCCACAGTATCCGCGCCGGTTATAGTTACCACCGAAGTTTCGCTAATCGACACACCCGTAACACCGGAAACCGCCGGCTTGGTTTGATCCGCGTCCGGATCTTGAATAAGCGGGATTAGTATTTTGATTTTCCCCGCATCCGGATATTCGGTAATTGATGCGGTAAGATCATCCCCCAAATAACCATAACTTGGTTCAATATAGGCAAATCCGTCCGTAATTCCACCAAGACTGTCTTTGATTACAGTTACTAAACGAGCCGCATCGATACTGGTAAAAGTCACAGGATCAAGGGTTTGAGGATCTTTACCGCCCAATTCATAAATAAGATACGGACCTCCTGAATCTGAATTGGCGTTGGCAGTATAGGTCAAAGTCCCGGTGAAATCTATGCCAGAAACCAAACCGCTAAGCGGGGAAGGGTTTTGCGATCCATCGGCATTATATGTTGGTATACCTAACGCAGGAGAGAATACCCCCTGACCTATAGGGAATGCTCCAAATCCCGGCCAAACCATGTATATCGTACCAACAATAACATCAACAGTAGTACTGTTAAAATGATCTACCAGCTTATCCACCAGATCGGTATTATCAGGGCTTTCAACCGGATCTCCGGTTGGGTCTCCCCCGGCGGGGTTATTGCACCCCAGGACAAACAACGCCGCCGTTCCTAAGATAACGGCAATTGTCAATACTTTTAAAAAGTTCTTCATAAGTTTCTCCTTATAAGGCGGCGCCTGAATCAGGCGCCGCGTTTTATCTAGTGCAGATAGAACTCACGGGGCTGGAGGAGATTGGGCCGCCAGACCACTAGGCGCTGGTGTTTCCCCGTATCCGGATCAGCCTTATAGTAGAGCACTTCCAAACCGACACGGTTTGTGGCATCAATAATAATCCAGACTGCCGGTTCAACGGCATCGCCTGAAAGATTATTCGCAACCTCATAGGCATGGGGACCCGCAAGAGTACCGGGCTGGGTTTGCTGCCAGTACCTTCCTTCCAGGGTCAGGCTTGTGGCGGAATCAAAGGTTATAGTTGATTCCGGCAAGAGGTCATCGG
>JAIRSL010000149.1 GCA_031255475.1 Treponema sp. | reverse complement strand
GATGATCTTCTCTTTTTCCATTTATACTTCCTTCCTGTTCATTGAGCGGGACGCTATCACATCCACGCCGGTATCACAGATATTTTTTACGATAATGTCGCCGGAACGCAGGGGGGCCTGTACTTCCATCCGGTAGAGCGTTTCAAGGCAGCGGCCAAGCAGTGTCCTGGGCACTTCCTCCCGGCTTATCACCGGCAGGCGCGGCAGAGTTCCCCCCCTTACCGCCACCGTGGTTGTAAGCATCCGGGTCGGTTCCCGGTATTCGTGTATGCCGTGCTTTTTACCCCGCCGGCACTCGTTGCCGCTCACGGTAATTTCCCCGCCTTCTTCGGTAACCGTCAAACGGCAGCTATTGGGGCAGACTATGCAGATGAATTCCTTTGTCATGATCACCTCATCCTCGCGCATAAAACCGCGCCGTCAATTTATTCCCGCATCTCAACCAGAAGAGGCCCCGGCGGTTCAAGCTCAAAACTGAGCATCTCCGGCGGCGCCGCGTGGCGGCACTCTTTCTTTAACCGGACATGGCCGTCCTGGGAACAGACAAGTTCCGCTTTGACCATGGGCTTCTTTACCCGCAGAAAAAAGGCGGTTTTTCCCGGAGAAGCCTCCCGGCGAAGCCGTTGGGGCACGACAAAACCGACATTCTCCCCGGCCTCCACCGGATCCAGGCCCGGAGCGGAAAGTTCCCCCCGCAGAAAGGCCGTTGCTCCACGAGCCGCTGCCTCGCCGGACTGGGACACATAGTCTACCAGGTCGAAGACCGCCGCCACATTCCCCGCGGCGAAAATCCCCGGCACACTGGTCATAAAGGCCGAATCCAGCACGGGCCCCCGCGTCCGGGGATCAAGTTCTATTCCCGCCTTGACAGAAAGCTCGTTCTCGGGGATCAGCCCCACCGCCAGCACCAGAAGGTCGCAGGGAATTTCCTTTTCCGTGCCGGGAATGGGCCTGTGATCCGGCCCGACCCTGGCGGTGGTGACGGACTCAAGGCGGTTCCGGCCCCGAACCCGGATGACGGTCTCCGACAGGTGCAGGGGGATGTTAAAGTCGTCCAGGCACTGAACGATGTTCCGGGTCAGCCCGCCGGGGCTTTCCATCACCTCATACACCCCTTCGACCTTCATGCCCTCCAGAGTCATGCGCCGGGCCATAATGAGGCCGATGTCCCCGGAACCGAGGATCACCGCCGTCCGCCCCGGAAGGCAGCCTTCCATGTTGATGTAACGCTGAACCGCCCCGGCGGTAAGCACCCCCGCGGGCCGATCCCCGTAGATCAGCACCTGGGCGGCGGTACGTTCCCGGCAGCCCATGGCCAGGATAACCGCCCCGCATTCAATCTCAAGTATTCCGTCCCGCCGGTTACAGGCAAAGATCCGCCGGTCAGCCTGGAGATCCAGAACCATGGTTTCGGTGAGAACCTCGATACCGGACGCTTCAACCTCGTCGATAAAGGTCTGGGCGTACTGGCTGCCCGAAAGACGGCGGCCAAACCGGTGTATCCCGAAGCCATCGTGGATACACTGTTGAAGGATACCCCCAAGTTCCGCGTCCCGTTCCAGGAGAAGCACCTTCTCCGCGCCCAGACGTTTCGCCTCCAGAGCCGCCGCCAGGCCCGCGGGCCCCGCGCCGATCACGGCTATATCGGTTCGTACCTGTTTCACCGGGAGGCCTCCTTCCCCGCCCCGGGCCGTGTATCCGCCACCAGTATGTTGGAACCCTCACCCCGCAGGGTAATCGCGGTCAGATCCGTTCCCATTTCCCGGGCCAGAAGTTCCAGCACCCGGGGCTGACAGAAGCCCCCCTGGCATCGGCCCATGCCCGCCCGTGTCCGCCGTTTTACCGCGTCCACCGATGCCGGGGGAACCGGGGAACGCAGGGCGGCAAGAATCTCTCCCTCGGTGACGCTTTCACAGCGGCAGATGATCCTTCCGTAGGAGGGATCCCGGCGGATAAGCTCATCCTGTTCCTCCCGGCTCAGATGGCGGAATTCCTTCTCCCGCTCGCGGACAGGATTGAAACCGGGATTCCGCTCCAGCGGAAACCCGTCCTTTGCCGCGGCCTCAACAAAAATACCCTCCACCATCTCCGCAACCGCGGGCGCCGCCGCGAGTCCCGGCGACTGGATACCGCCCACATTGATAAAGCCCCCGGTAACCGGGGAAAGCTCGATAAAAAAATCTTCTTTGTAATCCGCCGGGCGGCTCCCGGTAAAAAACCGGATGATGTCTCCGTAGCCGATACCGTACTTTTCAGCCAAACCCATGGCGTATGCCAGATCTTCCGGCGTGGAACCAAGGTCGTCCTTGTCGGGAACCTCCGTGGCGGAAGGGCCCAGAAGCACATTCCATTCGGGAGTACGGCACATACCCCCTCCCTTGGATTCGCCGCTGGTCTTTTTCTTCGCCCCGCCGTCCAGCACTCCCGCCAGTGAATGGTATACGGGCTTGCGGTTCTTATCGAGGATGGCGATTGTACCTTTCCGGGGATGAATGGTGTAACACTTGTCCCCGGCCATGGCGGAAATCTCGTCGGCGTACACACCGGCGCAATTGATGATGTAGGACGACTCGATGATACCCCGGCTGCTGACGGCCCCGGTCACCCGCCCGTCCTCTGTCAGAATATCCGCAACGGTACAGTTGAACAGGAAACGCGCCCCGTTCATGAC
>JAIRSL010000112.1 GCA_031255475.1 Treponema sp. | reverse complement strand
TCATGTCCCCTGTCATACGGGCGCCGCCCCGGGCGGCTCTATCAGCAAAACAAAGAAGGAAAAAATATGGCAAAATATAAAAGCAGTATCCCCAGGGCCGAAAAAGACCTGGTTTCCTGGGGGGATAATTTTGTTTCCGGTATTACCGCCTACGCGGATGAACTTGAAATCCCCCTGGCGGAAGTAAACGCCCTGCAAGGATCCTATGACGCCTTTATCGCGCTTTACAAGGAGACTTCGGGCCCGGTCCGCAACCCGGCGGTTACGGCGGCTAAAAACGAGGCGAAAGAAACCCTGTTGGAACTGTTACAGACCATGATAAACTTCCGCCTCAAAAACCCCAAAATATCCAAGGCAAGACTCACGGAACTGGGGGTTCATGTACCGGATGATGTACGGACGCCCAAGCCCCGGCCTACGACCTACCCCATCTATCAAATTGTACAGAAAGGCGCGGGTATGCTGGGAATCATCTACCAGGAAGGGACGGGAAGGAAGGGATCGCGGCCTCCGGAAGCCAACGGAGCGCGGATTTTCTACGGCGTTCCCGATACGCCCCCGGCGGAACAGAAAGAACTCCCCGCGTCGGACTGGGCCACCCGCTGTCCCCATGTCATCACCTTCCGGGAGACGGACCGCGGCAAAAGGGCGTACTTTGCGCTGCACTGGGAAAACAACAAAGGGGAAGAAGGCCCCTGGAGCGAGATACAAAGCGAGATTATTCCGTAGCCAGGGCCCTTGGTTTTTGGGGCAAAATATGCAATCCTTATGTAAAACCGGCGGCGGTGATATGAAGAGGCGGTATTATGGCGATTGAATTGCAGGAAGAAGAGCGGTACAAAGTTTATATGGGACGGGGCGGTAAACGGCTGCTCCACTGGGAACACTGGTCCTGCCCGGACGCGGAGACCTGCCTCACCGGTATAGATTACTACGAGCACCCAAAGCTCTGCCGGGAAAAACTGCGGGAACTTTACCCCATGCTGAATTTGGGCATCCCCGAGACAGACGAGCCCAGGAAACGGCCCCAAATGGGTTCTTCCGGGCGGACAAGCAACGCCGAGAACCACACCGTCCGCTGGGGAGAAAGTGAATCCTCGACATTTCTCCATGGGGAGGCGTATTTCAAGACGCCGGAAGATGTTTTCGCCTTCAGCCCCCTGGAACACGCGGACTTCCGCTCCTGGCGTCATGTGGTGGAAAACCACGATTTTTCCAGCGAGGAAATTATCTACAGGAATTTCAGAAAACACTACCCCGCCGAATGGGGGGATAAAGCTCCTCCGCTGTCCGCCGCCTCTTCCGGCTTTTACAACACCACCTTTATGTGGCCCCTGCTCACCTTTGGCTGGGAGCTCTTTCTGGAATGTTGCCTGGACGAGCGTTTCCAGCGGATTATGGACGAATTCGCCGAGATCAACCGCCGGGTGTTCCGGGCCATTTCCCGGCTGCCGGTCAACTTTGTGATCTGCCACGACGACATTGTTATGACACGCGGCCCGGTCTGTTCCCCGCAGTGGATGCACCGCTATGTTTTCCCCCGGTACGAGGAATACTGGTCCCTCCTCAAGGCCGCGGGAAAAGAAGTCATCTTCATGGTTGACGGCTGTGTGGATGCCTATGCCGACGATGTGTTTGCCTGCGGCGCGCGGGGGATCATCAGCGAACCCTACACAAACTACAAGGAAATCGCCCGGAAACATAAAGATTGTTTTATTGCCGGGGAAGGGGACAACCGTATATTAAACCGGAACAACCCGGAGGAGATCCGGGTCATGGTGGAATCCATGGTGGAAACCGGTAAAATGTCCGCCGGGTATATGATGTGCGTAGGAAACCACATTCCCTGGAACGTGTCTCCCGAGGGGATCAAACGCTACCTGGATCTATCGGCGGAACTCGCCTTCCGCTGAAAATAAGCGCTCACGTTTCCGGGCCGGTTTTTAGAACCCCGGTCAGATCCTCTACCCTGGCTTTGGCCTCTTTGATCCGCCCGGTAAGGTCCGCTATGGCTTCCCCGGCGGCCCGGATCCGTTCCTCGTGCTCTTCAATGGTTTTTTCCATTCTGGCGATATCCGCTTTTTCCTCGTCTATGGCCAGTGAAGCCCTGAGTTTTTCGATTTCCCGGTCATAAAGGCGTATGGCTTCCCGGCCTTTGCGTATATTGGCGAGGAGCTGGGCGTCCGCTTCATCCAAAAGGGCCGTCCCGTTTCCGGCAGAACCCTCGTCCGAAGCCTCCAGTTCACGGCCGTAACGCTGAAAAACGCCCCGGAGTTCCTCGCGGGAACGGGTTATGCCCCGTTCCAGGGTCTGAATTTTCTTGGCCGGCCCCCCGTCGGGACCGAAGGTTTCGCCGATACGTCGGCGTTCGTCTTTAAGGCGGTCAAGATCGGCATAGCGGGCCGCCGTATCCTGTTTGGCCTTCTCGATCTCCGCAAAAAGCGCGGAGTTAGGGGCTTTATAAGGGCTTACCCGGATTCATGTCCCCTTGTTGATTGTCACCGGTTTTAGTATGGTGTAAAAAAAGAGTGGCCATGGCGGAAGAAAGCCTGTTTGAAAAAGCGATAAACTACCATCACCCCGAAACGATACCGGTGTCTATTGGCATCATGCCTTCTCTTTGGAAGGCGCGTCCCAAAGAGATGAGGGATCTAACTTCCCGGTATCCCCAGTTTTTTGGGGATATGGGGGAACGTTACGATTATGAACAGGCTCTTCCGGCTTCGTATCATACGGGCAGTTTTACCGATGAATGGGGCTGCGTGTGGAGCAATGTTCAGGAAGGCCACGAGGCCATTGTAACGGGCCATCCGGTCAAAACCAGGGAAGACATTCGTACTTTGAAGATCCCCGACG
>JAIRSL010000105.1 GCA_031255475.1 Treponema sp. | reverse complement strand
AAGGGCAAGTGAAGCTGAACCGGAACAGCGGGGAGAAGTATCAGGCGAAAAGCGGGGATTGCAGGGAGTGCCCGTTACGGGAGCGGTGCGTAGCCGGTCGCGGCGGGAAGAGTCCGCGCACACTGTTCATAGCGGACAAGAAACAGGAAGAGAACCTGTGTGAAAAGATGCGGGAAAAGATAGACGAGGCGAAGTACCGGGCGCTGTACGGGAGGCGGATGCAAATAATAGAGCCATGCTTTGCGGACATAACGTATAACAAAAAGATGAACCGGTTCTCGCTGAGGACAAAACTAAAAGTAAACATTCAGTGGCTGCTATATTGTATGGTGCATAATATAGGTAAATGCATACCGGGGATACCGGCGGAGAGCGGGGGTTAGAGGGGGAAGGAGCGTGAGGGGACAGACGAAAGAACCTGGCAATAGATTTGCCGTCAGTAAATATGTGACAAATTTGTAGCAGCCTGCCGGGGGAGATCCATCCATGGCCCAAAGACGATTAATCGACAGCCTCGTTATGTGCCGTTTGTCCGTACTACAATTTTTTAAAATCATCTATACTTACATAATTATCTGTTAAAAGCCAACCAGGTGCTTGCGGATAATGGCGTTTGATAAATACATTTGGATCTGTTAGAAAGAAATCTGTTGTATATGCAAATATGAATCTATTATTATTTACATATCCAGCATCCCATGTTGTATCTATAAGATAATATAAACCATTAATTTTTACTGAATTCCAGGCATGCCTGACGAACTGCCCTACAGGTTGGATTGTGTATTTACTTCTACCCTTTTGTATATCCTCCAACATATTCCGCTTCAAAACCTGCCTTTCTCGCCATGTAATTAAACAGCGTAGAATATCCTCCACATACGGCTGTTCTAAATCTTAATGTTATCCAAGGCTGTTCAATTTTTATTTCTCCTTTATTATATGCTGCTATATCATAAGGTATATTACAACAAATCCAATCATGGATAGATTTTATTTTTAAATAATTATCATCTGTCCATGAAACAAGAAAATCAACAAGTTGATCCAAATAAATTAATGGAACAGTAAATATTCCATTTTTTATTTCCTCTGGTACATTAAAAATTATTTCCTCAGGTTTATCTGTTTGATATTTTGAAATGTCACTCAATTCTTTTCCCTCGTTTAAATTGTAGTATACATATTCTTGCGAGAAAACACTTGAGCAAATTTGTAAAACCGTTACTACAAAAATAAATTTTTTCACAAAATCCCCCATTATTATTTATAATAGCCCTTTGCAGAAATTTTGTCAATATTTTTAAACAATTTTAGGACAAATGGCATATAACATCCGGTAGACGCTGAAATATGAGGCCGGTTCGTCCGGGTTCTCCCGGCTTTTTGCCAGGACCGATTTCCGGTGCAGGTCGAAAAGGGATTCCCCGTCGGTAAGCCGTCTCTGGCGGTACTGCTTCTCCCCGCCGGCGGTTACGAGATCCGGTTCCGGATGTGCGATGGAAGCCGGTTCATACGCGAAGCCCCAGAGCAGAGACGCGGCCGAATGCTTTTTCATTCCCGAAGGGATGTGCATGTTGAGGGCCTGATTTACCCTGAACCCTTCCGGTAATTGGGAGTTAAGGCGTTCCGCAAAGGAAAGGGCGTCAAAGAACCCGGCAGTATCCAGGGTACCTATTTCTCCTTCGGCGGAAACGCCTATAGATAGGGGGGAGGCGAAATCAAGCCTGGGCAGGGGGTTGAAGCCTTCGGAAAACAGAACCGGGATGCCGGCCCGCTGCATGGCCATGAAAAAGACCTCGATGACCGCAAGATGGGAAAGCCAAACCGCGGGCCCCGATTTGGCGAAAGAGAACAGGATGCGGCTGGTTACCGGGTCCCGGGGGGAACCCGTGGAAACATCCCGGACGCCGCTCTTATGGGGAGGGCCGGAAGGCCCTTCCGGATTTCCGGTTTCCGGCGGGGAACCCAAATTCGCGGTATTCTCGATTATCCGGCCCTGGTGCGGACACAGGCCGCAGGGGTGACCGCAGACCGGGGCGGCGCAGGGCGGCGTGGTACGGCAGACGGCAGACCGCTGCGCTTCTTCCGTCAAAAAGCGGAGGCCGGTTCCGCTGTCGATGCCGTTCCAGGGCAACGGAACGTCCGCTTCCTTTTTGCCCAGAACGGCTTCCACCAGGGAGCGTTCTTTTTCGAAGATGCCGCGCCAGATGTCTTTCCTGATATGATCGTCCCAGGCATCCAGGCGACACCCTTGGTTGAAGGCTTCCTCTATGAGGTCCCCTACCCGCCCATCCCCGCGGCTGATGATCCCCTCCAGAACGGAAATGAAGGGGTCCTGGATTCTCACCTTATGACCCTGAGGCTTGAGGCTCCGCTTGATATATTCGAGTTTTTCCCTGGCCGTATCCTCATCAATCTGGGCGGCCCATTGAAAGGGAGTGTGGGGCTTGGGAACAAAGGCGCCCGCGTTGATGTTGAAATTCATGCCGGTCCTTCGGGCCACATCCCGGATAAACGCGACTATTTCCTCTTCTTCGCGGCCGGTCCCGTCTTGGGTGTGGCCGCCGGCCCCTTCCACCGGCAGTCCAACCATAAAATAGAATTTCGCCCCCCGCCAGCCATTTTTGCGGGCCTCCTTGAGGATGGCAGCCACCGATTCCCGGGAGACTTCCTTGTTGATGGCGAGCTGCCAGGCGTCCACCGGGGTTTCCACCGCAAAGGTAAGGCCGCTCCTGCGTACCGCGGAGATTTTTTCCAGAAGGGGAAGGGAAAACGTGGACACCCGCAGAGAAGGCAGTTGAAACGAGACATGGGAGGGGCCGTAGATCCGGTTCAGTTCGTCAAGCAGGGCGTCTATGTACCGGTAGTCCCCGGTCGAAAGGGAAGAAAGGCTGATTTCCCGGTATCCCCCGGCGCGGATAAAGGCGTCCGCCTCGGCGAGCACGGTACGGGCGTCTTTCTGCCGCATGGGCCGGTACCACACTCCGGCATGGCAGAAACGGCAGCCGTTGGGACAGCCCCGCATGATCTCCACTGCCCCGTGATGTTGCACGGTCTTCATCCCCGCTACCGGGAAAACCGCCGCCTGTGGCTCCCCGGACGCGAACGCGGTATCCACGGCCCGGCGGACGGAGGCTTTTCCCGGAGTCCATACTGAAGGATGGGCCGCCATGCGGGAGAGAAGCCCTTCTTTTCCTTCCCCCTTCTTCTTCAATACGGTAAGCTCTTCCGCAAGTTCAAAGAACCCGCCCTCGGCTTCCCCTATCCAGAAAGCGTCAACAAAGGGCGCGTACGGCAGGGGGTTGGAAATGCAGGGGCCGCCCATGATCACCAGGGGGTCCCTTCCGGTACGCCCGGAGGCGCGGAGGGGAATGCCCGCTGAAGCAAGGACGGCAAGAACGCCGGTGATCCCCAACTCGTAGCCCAGAGTAAATCCCAGAATGTCCAGGTCCCGGATGCCGATGCCGGTATCGAGGCCGTAGAGGGGAACCCCCTTGTCCCGGATCAGGGCCTCAAAATCGGGAGCGGGGGCAAAAACCCGGTCGCAGGCAAGTCCGGGAATCTTGTTCAACCTGTTGTAGAGAATACGCAGGGCCTGGTTGGACATCCCTATTTCGTAGAGATCGGGGAAGGCGACAGCCATTCTAAGGGCCGCGTTCCGCACCGTGTCTTTCGAGGCAAGACGGCCATATTCGCCGCCGGTGTAACGGGCGGGTTTTTCGACTTCAAGCAGGTATTTTCCCAGATCTTTCGCGGGATCTATAAAGACGATCCCCATCAGTGCTGATACCGCCGCATGTAAACGCTTAACGACAGGCCTATACCGGTCATAGCGGAGAGGAGGGCCGAGCCGCCATAGGACATGAACAAGAGGGGTATGCCGGTGATGGGCATGATCCCCATGGTCATTCCCACATTGATAAGGAAATGAAAGATATACATGGCGGAAAGGCCCGCGGTGATGCAGGAACCGTAGGTGTCCGCGGCGGTCTTCATGATCCTGATCAATCTGAGGCAGATAAGCAGGAAAAGGCCGAAGACGATCACGCCGCCCGCAAACCCCCATTCTTCGGAAAAAATCGAAAAGATAAAATCCGTACTCTGCTGGGGCAGGAAACGGTAATGGCTCTGGGTTCCCTGGAGGTATCCTTTCCCCCAAAGCCCGCCCGAACCGATGGCGGTGATGGACTGGATGATGTTCCATCCCGAACCCCGGGGATCCACGTTGGGATCCATGAAAACAATGAGCCGCATGATCTGGTAATCCTTGAGAACCTTATGGGACATAAAGGAAGCGCCCAGAGAGAAGATCATTATGGCGGCGCAGTAGGCTATCCAGTAAAAGTACCGCTTTTTGAACCGCAGATATCCGAAAAGGGCAATGGCCAGGACCGCAGTAAGGGCCAGCACGGAAATGCTTACAAACCGGATGTTCATAAGAATATCCAGGGACGGCAGAGCGTCTTTCAGGATGTACGACTGCCAAAGGGGGAGGACCATCAGGATGCCGGTCAAACCTATGCAGGTCCCCAGAAAGGCTACGTACCGGATGGAAAGGCCCGCTATAAACGTCATTACCAGAAGTATGGGGATGAACACCAGGGACGTACCGAAATCGGGCTGCATCAGGATGATGCCCATGGGAATGAACACGATAGCGCACGACAGGATGAAACGCAGAAAGGCATTCCGGCTCCGCTTTGAAGCGTCCAAATACCTGGCGAGGAAGAGGATGGTGGTAATCTTGGCGAATTCCGAGGGCTGTATGCCGAAAGAACCTATACCCAGCCAGGCCCGCGCGCCGTTTACCTGCCGGCCGAAGATGCAGGTAAAGACCAAAAGGCACAAGGTCCCCAAATACAGATAAATCGAAATGTCGTAGAACCGGCGGTAATTGATCAAAGCCAGAACGATCGCCAGAACAAACCCTCCGGAAGCCCAGATTATCTGCCTGACATATTCGGTGGACGCCGACATTCCCGTAGAAACGATGCCGGAAGAATAAATGAAAAGAATCCCGAATACGGAAAGGATTATCGCTGCAAGGAGCAGCATGTAATCGATCTCCAGAAAATCCCGCAGCCTCATTCCCGGCGCCCCTGTATAGGCATGATGTACTGTAAGCCCAGACTGCGGACCGCCTCTTCGTAAGTCTGGCCCGCGAATATACCCTGGAAAATGATGGCCGACGCATAAGGCGCCCACCATTCCCAGTCATTTACGGCTTCCACGATGATTGACACCGCAACCCGCTCTTCAGGGTTGTCCGTTTCATAGGGGGCGTAGGCGGCAAACCATGAATGCCACTTGTTCTGAAGTCCTACTTCGCCGGTTCCCGTCTTCCCGGCGATCTCCACGGTTTTAATGTTCAGGGGGAACCGGGCCGTTCCCTCGTTGATCACGGACCGCATATCCCGGCGCACCCTGGCGAAAATTTCGGGACGGATATCGCTTTCGTGGATGACGTGCCGGGGCGTCTCCTGTTCCACCGCCCCCGTCAGGGGATCCCGCACTTCCTTGAGCAGATAGGGCCGGTAAATCACCCCATCGTTTACCACCATGGACACCATATTAGCCATTTGTATGGGGGTTACCAGGGTGTACCCCTGGCCTATGGACATATTCATGGTATCCCCGCCCAGCCACCGTTCATGGAAACGGCGGTCCTTCCATTGGGGGGTGGGAATAAAGCCGCTGATCTCCCCCGGAAGGTCTATCTCCGAAATTTCGCCGAACCCGAATTCCCGGGCGTAGGCAACGATGCGCTCTACCCCCAGGTAGTCCCGTCCCACATTCCAGTAGTAGATGTCGCAGGATTGAGCCATGGCCTGCTGTAGGTTGAGCCTTCCGTGGCCAGGTCTTCGGATATGACAGCGCCAGAGCCGGTCGCCGTAGGTAATCTCTCCCGGACAGTCAACAACCTGTTCGGGGGAAAATGCGTTCTCCGCTAATATTCCCGTGGTCATGACGATCTTAAATGTCGAAGCCGGGGGATAACTTGACTGTATGGCCCGGTTCAGAAAGGGTTTGTTGGGATCGTTGATCAGGGCCTGATACTCGCTTCCCATATCGCTGCGGCTGAAAAGGTTGGGATCGTACCAGGGGTAAGAAACCATGGCGAGTATTTCCCCACTGGAAGGGCGGGTTACCACCACCGCCCCCATGCGGCTGCCCAGGGCTTTTTCCGCCAGGGTCTGGACGGCGCCGTCTATCGTAAGGACCAGATTTTTCCCCATTTCAGGAGATTCCCTCAAATAATTGACATCGCCGGCTATGCGCCGTCCCCGGACATCCACGGTACGGGTTTCCTGGCCCTTCTTCCCCCGGAGAAGTTCGTCGTACTGCCGTTCTATGCCGGCCTTGCCTATCACGTCTCCCTGCTGATACCCCCGGTTGTAGAGCATGGTAAGCTCGTCCCGGGTGATGTCCCCCACATAGCCTATGATGTGGGAGAGGCTCCCCGTTTCCGGGTAGTTCCGGATGGGT
This sequence comes from Treponema sp., assembly GCA_031255475.1. Lineage (GTDB taxonomy): Bacteria > Spirochaetota > Spirochaetia > Treponematales > Breznakiellaceae > JAIRLK01. The sequence goes on along the minus strand of JAIRSL010000105.1, from coordinate 2,099 downwards.
TTGGACTGCCAGGAAATCCCCGGCAGGGAATCCACGTTTTCCGCCAGAGAAGCGATAGTATCGAAAGAAACATTAGACGCCACCTCCACCGGCTGATAGAGGTAATAATACTGTGACGGGATCCTCCGTTCTATCTGTTCCCGGGGGACGCCGAGTATCCGGGCCACCCGGCTTATAATATCCGCGATTTCTCCCCGGGGAACTTCCGCCGGGGTAATGCTCACCGCAAAAGAATCGGCATTGAGTACCAGGGGACGGCTGAAATTCCTGTCGTAGATTTCCCCCCGCTGGGCGGGAATCACCGCGGTACGCCGGGCTATGTCCTGGGCCCGGGCTACATACACCTCACCGCTTAATATCTGCATACCGAAGAGCCGGACGGCGTACCCTATGAAGATGAGGATGAACACTATCCGCAGAATGCGGAGCCTTGACCGGGACTGTTCTTCGGAAGAATCGGAATTCGGAGGCGGAATTTGAGGCATCAGGCTTCCCTCTTCCTAATCAGCAGGGGCTTAAAGAGCTTCAACAGTCCGAATAAAAAAGGCGCGGTAACGGTATTCAACAGCAATTCTACCCAAAGCTCAGGCCCGGTAAGGGTATAGGCGGGAACGGCCCCGGAAAAAAGCAGGCTGAGGACAAAATACAGAACCGCCTTGAGCGCCGTGGCGCCCGCGCAGAGGGCCATGGGAAGGAATATGCCGTCGAGGAAAAAGGTTCCGTTCATGCGCCCCCCTGCGGCGCCTATCAGGGTGCGGATGAGCATATTAAGGCCCAGCGGAGCGGAGGAGAGGAAATCCAATAAAAGGCCGGAAAAAAAACCCGTCAACTGCCCCGTCATGGTCCCGTTTACGTAGGCGCAGAACACCAGTATCCCCAGGGCAAGATCCGGTACGGCGTGGTGGATAGCCAGGCGGGAAAGCAGCGTTGACTGGAGGACGCCCGCGATAAGGGCGAAGATCGTACCCCATATAACCGGTTTAGTCATCCGATCCGTCCTTATCTCCGGTTCCATCTGAGTCTTCGGTTTCATCATTGAGATTTGCGCTGGAATTCGCGTCGAAATTCGCATCGATGACAAAAACATATTCCAGCCGGGAAAAATCAACGATGCTTTCCAGTTCCACCTCCATGGAGGTCTCGTATTCCTGATAGAGAATACGGCTTACCCTGCCTATGTTGATCCCCGCCGGAAAAACTGCGTCCAGCGTTCCTTTAATGCCGCTGGTCACGATCATATCCCCAAAATGAATCTCTCCCCGGGCCCGTTTGCTGATAAGGCGCATGAGGAGGGGATATTCGCTTTTCCCCTGGCCCTCCACAAGGCCGTTGTACCGGGAAGAGGAAAAACGCGCGGGCACAAAGGCGCTTACATCGTAAAGGGGCATCACCAGGCTTTCAAACTGCCCGGCCTGTACCACTTTTCCCGCCAGTGCCTGAACACCGTCCCTAAAGGCGATGACCGGCATATTATAGGCCACGCCGTCCCGCTTCCCTTTATTAATTACCAGTGCGGAAAACAAATTGTCCGGGTCCCTGCCTATGATTTCCGCCGGAATATGCCGGTAACCGATGGTTTCGGAAAAGCCGAGCTGTTCCCGCAGCCGGTTGTTTTCCTGGCGTATTTCCGCCGCGCTCCGTTCAAGCTGCTCGTACCTGGTCATACGGCCGGCGAGTTCCGCGTATTCCCGCCGCAGAACGGCCAGTTCCCGGACGGCAAGAACGGTCCGGGACACGAAGGAGGAAGCCCCGTGGATTCCTCCCCGGACGCCCGAAAAAAGGGAGAGCCCCATGTCGGGGAAATTAACGACAAAACTGCGGGTGGAAAAAAAGAGGATCGAAAATGAAACGAACGTCAGGACCGCGAAGATCACGGTACCGGTATTCATCCGGCTTTTCTGTTTCCGCTCTCCATCGGTCCGCATGGTCCTATCCGTTCAGGTTATCGTAGATACTGCGGGTATTATCGAACCCTCTGGCGTTTTCAAAGTATTTTCCCGCCCCCAGAGCAACGCAGTCCAGGGGCCGTTCGGCAAGAATAACCGGGACCCCGGTTTCCTTGGAGATGAGCTTGGGCAGCCCTTTAAGGAGGGAACCGC
>JAIRSL010000065.1 GCA_031255475.1 Treponema sp. | reverse complement strand
GGACAAACTGCTGTTACGGAGGCGCGGAGTGATAGAATCGGTCAACGACCTTCTGAAGAACAGCTGTCAGGTGGAACACAGCCGTCATCGAAGTCCGGTTAATTTCCTGGTCAATCTGCTGGCGGCATTATCGGCATACAGTTTTCTCCCTCATAAGCCGTCCATCCGCCGCCGTTACGATACTGGCGCTTTGTTGCTCCCCGCTTAGAATTATGTCGAACTCACGTTAAAATAAAGGTGAAAAGCGGTATACTTGGCATGGCATTCCGGGAGGGAGCCGACCGGACAGTATCTCCGGCAACAGCATCAGAGACCTGTTAAAAAAACGACCTTAATCCATGGCTACAAAAACAGTGGTGTATCCTCGAGGTGCAGCCTGAGTTTGTAGAACGGATGGAGGATGTTCTGGAGACTTACCGGCTCCCGTATAACCCTTGCCGTCCGGCATTATCCCGACACAGAAAAGATAGTCCTGGTGCTGGACAATCTGAATACTCACAGTCCGGCCTCGTTGTATGCCGCGTTTCCGCTGGAACAAGCGCAGTCTTTGGCGGAATGATTTGAAATCCATTACACCCCCAAACATGGGAGCTGGCTTAACATGGCGGAATTGGAGATAGGGACCATTGAGGACATGGGGGAAGAAGTACAAGTCTGGGTTGCCGGGCGGAACAGCCGAAAGACCACGATACGGTGGCAGTTCACGACAAAAGACGCCCGGATAAAACTTCAACACCCGTATCCGAAAATTTAGCCTTCGGAGAGTAATAGTGGTGGTTAGACTCAGGGTTTCATACCCTAATAACGCCCTGAAGATCTCCCGCGAACTGGTGAGCGGGTTCTTAGGTGTCAAACCCTTCGCTACGAATCAAACTCAAACCGGATATTTTAAATGAAAATAATTTGGCTTTCTTCGGTAAAACGTCTATGATAGGGAGTCAAACTCCCTATCATAGCGGTGAGACCGGCGATAGAACGCCTTTTTAGATATCGGGGTCTATATATAACGGCGGCATTTCATGTATACTGGTGGAACCGTGTTTCCGGTAAAGTTATGATACATCGAGCGGCGCAAAACAATATGTTTAATGAGATATTCCCATCCCGGTTTACGCCCGTTTCCTGCGGGACGGCTTTCTGCTTTGGAACCCACCCCGGTGTGTCCCGGCGCGGGCGGTATGGCTTTGCCGTCCCTGCACATCCGGGGCGAACCCTGAGTCTAACCGCCTCTAGAGAACAACATACCTCGTCCTTTAGGGCGGGGAGCGTCATTCCGGGAGGGACCGGTTGAAACAGGGCATCCTTATCCCGGTATACAATCATGGCAAGACCGCGCTGCCCCTTACGGAGCGGCTTGCGGCATTGGGCTTTCCCGTCATTCTGGTGGATGACGGGAGTAACGAAGAGACCAGGGGGTATCTTGCCCGGGCTGCCGCGGCTTCTCCCCTGGTGAGCCTGGTAAGCCTGCCGAAAAACAGGGGTAAGGGCGGGGCGGTTTCCGCGGGGATTGATACGGCCCATGAATTGGGGCTGACCCATGTCCTCCAGATAGATGCGGACGGCCAGCACGATGAGACGCGGATCCCCTTCTTTCTGGAACAGTCCCGGCTCCGTCCCGACGCCGTGATATGCGGCCGCCCTGAATTCGACGCCTCCGCGCCGGCAAGCCGTCTGAACGGCAGGAAGATCACCAACACCTGGTGCCGTATCGTCAGCCTTTCGGGGGACATCATAGACGCCATGTGCGGATTCCGGGTGTATCCTGTGGAACCGGTGCGGCGTCTTATTCATCGTACTCATTTCGATCAGCACATGGGCTTCGATATCGAAATTCTCCTCCGGCTGTCCTGGGAGGGAACGCCCCTTCTGTATTATCCCGTCCCCGTGAGGTATCCCGGGGACGGGCTTTCCAATTTCCACCTGGTGCGGGATAATGCCAGGATTACATGGCTGTTTACCCGTCTTTTCTTCGGCATGATTTTCCGCCTGCCCATGTTGCTGTACCGCCGGAAGCGGAAAAAGGCGGCGGCCTGATGGTTCAATGCGAAGAACAGGCCCCGCACTGGTCCGAACAAAAGGAACGAACCGCCGGTTACTGGCATGTCAAGCTCCTCCTTATCATATTCAGGATCTGGCCTATGGTTCTCATGCGCCTTGGGGCATATCCGGTGGCCTTTTCCTATTTTTTATTCGCTAAAAAAGTCAAGGATGATTCCCGCCGTTTCCTTAGACGGGTGGCCGCCTGTTCCGCTACGGAAGGCACGGTATTTCCTATCCGGGTTTTCAGGCATATCCTGGCCTTTTCCCTTACAGTGGTCGAGAAAGTGGAAGCCTGGGGCGGCAAAGTGATGTTTGACCGCATACGTTTTCAGGATGACGACGCGGGCGATTTGGTGACGGTGCTGGAAAGAGGGAAAGGGGCGCTCCTCATCTGTTCCCATCTGGGAAACACGGAACTTCTGAGGGGACTTGCCAATTTTAACCGTACCGGCGTTTCCCGGCAGGTTCCCGTCACCTCTATTGTTGATTTTTCGGTAACCGCCCACTTCAACCGTATGCTCCGGGAACTGAATCCCGATTCGACGATGCGCGTCATCAGCGCCAACGACATAGGCCCCGACACGGTTATCCTGCTTCAGGATCGTCTTGCCGCCGGGGAACTTGTGGTCATAGCCGGGGACCGGACCGCCGCCAAGTCCAGGGACAAATATTTCCTCTTTCCCTTTCTGAACGAGGCCGCCCCCTTTGCCTATGGCCCCTTTTTCCTGGCATCCCTGCTTAACGTTCCTACCTATCTGGTTTTTGCCCTGCGCCGGGGGGATACTTCCCTGAACTCCCGGTACAATATGCATGTATACAAGAGCGCCGTTTCTTTTGACTGTTCCCGCCGGGAGCGGGAAGACAGGGTGGAGGCTCTGGCCCGGTTCTTCGTGGAAAAACTGGAATACCATTGCCGGCGGCATCCGTATCAATGGTATAATTTTTACGATTTTTGGGCTAAACCGGAAGGGCGGACTGAAATTTCCGGAAAACGAATAAATTCACGGGAAGCAGCATGTGTGTAGCGCGCGGCGGTCTGCGGCGCGGCGGGCGGATTTTGGGAGAGCGGATTGCGGAGGAGAAGGAAGAATTATGACCCGGACTTTTTTAGCGTTCTTTTTTCTGATTCTTTGCGTGGTTTCTTCGGGAGCCCGGGAAAACGCTCCGGATGTGTTCCGTTTTCCCCTGGGCGCGGAAACCCTGGCCCGGTACAACGAAGTCTCCAAAACCCTGGCGGAACATCCCGTGGTCACGGGGACTTTTACCCAAACCAGGACCTTAAGCCGCATGAACCGTACCATGGTGTCCGGGGGAAACTTCATCATTGCCGCCGAAATGGGTATGGTTTGGGATACCCGCACCCCGTTTCCGTCGGTCATGGCGGTAGGCAGGGACTATATCGTTCAGTCCACACCCAGGGGGACCAAAACCAGGCTGGAAGCCCGGGGCAACGAAACCTTCCTCAGTCTGGCGGACACCATCAGCGCCGTCTTTACCGGGGACGCCCGCAGGCTGGGGGAAAATTTTGATAACTACTTCACCGAATCCGGGGGAAAATGGTTTCTCGGCCTTATTCCCCGGGAAAAGACGGTTAGGACCTTCGCCGCCCAAATAACGTTGAGCGGCGATTCGGTCATACGGAATATCACACTGCGGGAACAGGGCGGCGATACGATTCAGTATGAACTGTCCGGCCACGGCTTCCCGGAAGGTTTAAGCCCCAATGAAAAAGCACTTTTTTCGGTTGAATAATACGGGGGAACGGGACGGCCCGGTTCCCCTTGCGCTGTGGTTCCTCTTCCATCTGGCTATTGTTCTTGCCCTTGGCCTTTCGGTGATAAGCGCTGGCCCGGTTCGCGTTAATACCGGCCTTTTTGACATCCTGCCCGATTCCCACTCTCTCCGTTCCGTGGCCGAGGCGGAAAAGGCCCTGAGCGGCCGCAACGCACGGGGAGTGTACATTCTTGCCGGGAGCGGGGATTTCGCCGAGGCAAAGGAGGCCGCCGCCGCCCTGTACGGCCGGTTCGCCGGAACCGGCGTTTTCGAGAGCCTGTCCCTCTACGTGGACGAAGCCCTGTTCTCGGAGTTCGCCGCCTACCTGACGGATTACCGGTATGTCCTCCTGGACGGGGAGACACGGGAACTCCTGGAGAATGGCGGCGCGGACGCCCTGGCCGCGGACGCCCTGGCCGCGGCTTACGGGGCCTTTACCTTCACCGGCCTGGACGCCCTGGACCGGGATCCCTTCTTCCTGGCGGACCGGGGTATGAAGCACTTTCTGGGTTCCGGCCTGCTTGCCGGGAGCGCCATGTCCCCCAAGGAGGACGTGCTGGCCGCCTGTTATGAAGATGTCTGGTACGTCATGATACGGGGGACCCTGCCCCCGGAAGGCGTGGCGGTCACCAACGCGGACAGCGGGGTCGAGAAGATATACGCCGCCTGCGGGGAAATAGCAGCCGGGGCAAGCGGCGTCCGGTTCGTGTTTTCCGGCGTACCCTTCCACAGTTACGAAAGTTCTTCCGGCGCCCAGCGGGAAATTTCCCTTATTTCAACCATCACCCTCATTATCATAACCATTATTTTCCTGGCGGTATTCCGGTCCGTCCTGCCGGTTCTGGCTTCGGTTTCCGCGGTCCTGGTGTCCCTCCTTATCGCCGCGGCCTCGGTCCTCCTCGTTTTCCGGGAAATCCATGTCCTTACCTTCGTATTCGGCACCACCCTCATCGGCATGGGGGTAGATTATTCCATTCACTATTTTATGAATTGGAAAGGCAATCCCGCGCTTTCGGATGGACCGGCAATACGTTCCCGCATTTTCCGGGGCATTGCCATGAGTTTTCTTTCTTCGGAAATCTGTTTTGCGGCGCTTTTCTTTGCCCCCTTTATCATATTAAAGCAATTCGCCGTTTTTCTATTCACCGGCCTTCTGAGTTCCTGGCTGACCGCCATGGTCATCTACCCCCGGTTCTCCCTCCCTCCTGCCGAAAAACGGCGGTATCCGGCGTCCCTTTTCCCGGCGGGCAAGGCCGCTGTTTTTTCCCTCCCCGCGCGGCGTATCCTGAAACGGGCCGTACTGGCCGCTATGGTGCTTGTCCCGCTTATCCTTATTATCGTCCACCGGGATACGGTAAGGGTCGAAAACAACATAGCCGGCCTTTACACCATGTCTCCGGCGCTGAGGGAATCCGAACGGATCGCTGCCCAGGTTCTGGATCACGGGTCAACGGGGTGGTACTTCATCGTTTCCGGAGACAGCGCCGGTGAGGTGATGGAACACGAGGAAGCCCTCCGCGTCCGGCTGGATGAGGAGGCAGGCCGGGGGAACCTCCGCTCCTATATGGCGGCTTCGATGTTTGTCCCTTCCCCCGCCGTGCAGAAGCGCAGTTACGAGGCGGCGAAGGCGCTCCTCCCCCTGGCGGACTCCCAGTTTGCAAGCCTCGGCTTTCCGCCGGAAGCGGCGCGGGCTTTTGAGGAGGAATTTGCGGCTCTGGCGGGGAATTTCGCCCTGCCCGGAGAGGGGCTTCCGCCTAATTTGCGGGATATTCTCTCTAACCTCTGGATAGGCGAAGTTGACGGCCGCTGGTATTCCTGCGTCCTGCCCCTCCACGCCCGCAACGAGGAGGTCTTCCGTTCCCTGGCTGAAGAATCGGATTCCGTGTACTTCGTGAATAAAGTGAAGGACATAGCCAATGAACTGGATGCCCTGACGCGGGTCATACTCATCCTCTCCGCTGCCGCCTATGTCGTCGTAGGCGTCATAATCAACATCTTCTATCCCCGGCGCGAGGCCCTGGGGATATGCGCCGTCCCATGCGTCCTGATCCTGGCGGCCCTGGCGGTCCTTTCCTGCGCCGGTATACCCCTCAGTTTCTTTCCGGTGGTCGGCCTTATCCTAATCTTCGGCCTCGGGCTGGATTACATCTTCTACGTCAGCGAAAGCCGGCGCATAGCGGATTCGCCCCTCAACCGTACCGCCAGGCCGGCTATCGCTCTGTCCTTCGCCACTACCGCCCTGTCTTTCGGCGCCTTATCCCTGAGCGGCTTTAC
>JAIRSL010000001.1 GCA_031255475.1 Treponema sp. | reverse complement strand
TTGAGGTTGACGGTCATGAATAATCCCTGGGATTTATCAAAATATTTATATCGGGCCATAGTAAAGAGATTATAGTACACGGTTTGTGTTTTGGATACTTTTCCGACAGCCTCAACAGGCCTGTTTACGCTTCGCCGCTAACGCGGCTCGGCCTCCGTTCGCCTAGGTCGGCTACGTCTCCCACGGCTCACTCCACCCACAGTTTTGCAAGCCTTGGTCTTGCTACGCAAGCCCTTATTCAGGCTGGTAAAACGTCATATACAGCTGGAACGATTAACGCGGATTTTTCGCATCAAAAGTATTCATAATCTGTGACAATCCGCGTAATCTGTGGACCGTATTTCTGCCGTTTAGCCTTTACAAGGTACTACAAGGAGTGAAGAAGTAGAAACACTACCGGATTATTGAACGCGCAATGCCGAATTGCCGTTCCATGACGCCCGGACAATGAATATAAAAAAGCGATGAACCGGTAAGCCGGGTTCTGTAGCGCCGAAACACCCTGCGGCGTTTCAGCGCCAACTGCCATCTATCTTGCGCGGTCCTTACGGACACCGTCCGCGCAGTCTACCCGCGGCATAGAACGGGCCGTTCCGCCGCTGCTTGACTTTGCTCCTGATGAGGCTTGCCGTTTTCCGGCCCGCGTTAGGCGTACCGGAATCTTTCCGGCAGCGTTGCCGCCGCCGAGGCGGGCTCTTACCCCGCCGTTTCACCCTTGCCGGATAAAAACGCTTCCGCGTTTTATCTTAGGCGGTTTGCTTTCTGCTGCGCTTTCTGTCGGAAAGGATTTTCGCCCTTTCCGCCCGGGAGTTACCCGGCATCATGCCCTGCGGAGCCCGGACTTTCCTCAAAGGGACAAGGGTAATTCCCCCGCCCTCCGCGGCAGTCTGGTTCATCGCCGCTTATTCATCCTTCGTAATCGATATTGACTTTTTCCTCTTCTTCTTCCTCGTCCTCTTCTTCCTCCTCGTCCTCTTCCTCTATATCGTCCAAATCCGAGAGGCTTCCCGCGTCTTCGGCGTCAAAGAATTCTTCCTCGCCGTCTTCTATTTCCTCATAGAAGAGGATGCGGGAACAGTAGGGGCAGAAAACGATCTTCTCTCCCAGCCTGACCTCGTTGGCGAACTGGATGGGGAGAATCATGTGGCAGCCGGTACAAACGCCCCCCCGGATGGCGACTATGCCCCGGCCCATTTTATTGCGGATGATACGCTCAAATTTGAAGAGGACTTCCGGATCGAGATCCCGGGTCAGTTCGTGTTCTTCTTCTTCCAGAACCTTGATCTGCCGCTCTTTTTCCGCAATATCGGCCTCGACGCCCGGCCGGTATTCGGCCAGTTCCTTTTCCTGGCGTTCGATGAGGTCGGCCGTTTGCTTCATGTGCTCGTCAAGTTCCTCCATGACGCGCCCTTCCCGCTGCATATCCTTCCGGTACTGCTGTTCCTTTTCGGCGGCGTCCTTGATTTCTTTATCCAAAGCCTCGTATTCCCGCTGGGTACTGATGGAATCCATGTTCTTTTCGGCCTTTTCATGGGTCATCTCCGCTTCCGCGAGAAGTTCCCGGTATTCCGCTTCCGCGGCCCGTGCCTTTTCGTACCCCTGGTTATAGTCGATAAACGACTTTTTTAACCGGGCCAGCATTTCCTCCTGGGTGGTTAAAAGTTTGGGAATTTCCAGAATTTCCTGTTCCAGCGTGATTTTTTGAGAAAGCACGTCCTGAAGGCCCCGCAGCTTCTCAAAAACTTGTTCCATTGCCATACATTCCCCCTAATGGTCCAGATAATCTTTCAATTTGCGGCTTCGCCTGGGATGCCTGAGCCGGCGAAGGGCCTTAGCCTCAATCTGCCGGATCCGCTCCCTGGTTACATTAAAGTAAAGGCCGACTTCTTCCAATGTCAGAGAATAGCCGTCTTTCAGCCCGAACCGCAGTTCCAGCACTTCCTGTTCCCTCGCGGGCAGGGAGGCAAGCACCTGGGAAAGGTTTTCCTGCAAGATGGCAAAAGCGGTCTGGTTGGCGGGATTTTCCACGTCCTTGTCTTCGATAAAGTCCCCCAAGAGGGAATCTTCCTCTTCCCCTATGGGGGTTTCAAGGCTGATGGGTTCCCTGGCCACGTTCTTGACCTGTTTGACCCGCTGGGCGGTCCAGCCCAGGCGTTCGGCGATCTCCTCGTCCGAAGGCTCCCGGCCGAGAACCTGCATGAGCTGCCGGGCTTCCCGGGTCACCTTGTTGATCTGTTCTATCATGTGGACCGGAACCCGGATGGTCCGGGCCTGATCCGATATGGAACGGGTAATGGCCTGCCTGATCCACCAGGTGGCATAGGTAGAAAACTTAAAACCCTTCTGGTACTCGAATTTTTCCACCGCCTTTATAAGGCCGATATTCCCCTCCTGTACAAGATCGAAGAAATGAAGCCCCCGGTTGGTATACTTCTTGGCGATGGATACCACCAGGCGCAGGTTCGCCTTGATAAGCCGGTCTTTGGCGTTTTTCATCATCACCCGGCCGCGGCTTATCTCTTTTGCCATAAGGTTGATATTTTCCACGGATTCCTCAAAATCGGCTTCCAGGTTCCGCAGTTTCTTCTCCGTCACCTGTATATGTCGTATGAGCTCCTTAATCTCGTCGGAATTGAGTTCCAGCTCGTTTTCCAGGCGTTCCCGTTCTTCCTTGATGGTAAGCCCCCGGCCCAGAGCCCGCAGTTCCTTGAGGGAACCGACCCGGAGCCGCTTTTCGATCCGTTCCTGTTCTTTTTTGAACTTCTTGATCTTTTTGGCGGCCTGGACAAACTTTTCTGAAAATCCCGTGATTTCATCGGGGTGAATTTCCGCGTTTTCGATAACCGAAAGGATACGCTTTCTGATTTCGCTCAATTCCGGGTCGGTGAAAAAATTCCCCCCCCTGGTGATAAGGCGCCGTTTGATCTCTATGTAATTTTTAAGATCTCCCCCGATGAGCCTGAGGGGTTCCTTATAAAACTGACTAAGCCTGCGGCGCTCCGTCATGTACTCGGTAATTTCTTTCTTGGAGAAATTGAGTTCTTTGGGGTCCTTCTTGGAGAAGGCTCTGCCGGCGATGTGATAAAATTCCGGAATAATCATGCCCGATTTTTTTATCACGCTTTTGATGATGTTCTCCCCATCTTCCATCTGTTTGGAGAGCTCTATCTCCTGTTCCGCCGTCAGGAGGTTTTCCCGGCCTATCTCCCGGAGGTAAAGCCTGATGGGATCGTCTATGGACGATTCCTTATCGTTGTACACCAGGCGTTTTTTTCCGGCTTCCGGGGCCTTGCGGCGCCTCCCTTCGTTTTCATCTTCGCCGGGGGCTTCCTCTTCGATCATTTGAACATTATTGACTTCCAGCAGCACAAGAACCTGCTCTATCTTGTCGGAATTGGCAATATGTTCGGGCAAAAAATCGGACAGTTCGTCATACGAGAGGCTTTTCTTTTCCCTGGCATATTCAATAAGTTTCAGAACAGCGGGATCCAGCGCCATATCACCCGGAGACGTCATGTCCGGCACGGTCACATCAGTCATTGGCTCGCTTCCTTAAGCCTGCGTAGTTCGGCATCAACGTATACTTTTTCCGCCAGGAGGTCTTCCAAACTCCTGCCCATATCCCCGTGTTTTTGCGTCCCTAATTCAACAATGATTTCGGCCTGTCTGCGTTCAAGCCGTTTCTGCCGTATCCGTTTCAAACTTTCCCCAAAGAGCGTTTCCGGATTTTGGGAAAAAGCCTGTGAAGCGGCCTGCTCAATGACAAAATTACGCAGGGCTTCGTCCTGTATACGGGCCAGCAGATCATCCATTCCCGGCGCGTCGTTTCTAAACCACTCCTCCAATGCGATAAAGAGTTCTTTAGCCCGGGGATCATCAATCTCCTCAATCGGTAATTCTGACGAAAGGGACGCCCGCAACTTTGGATACCAATCGGGATTCGCCAAAACCGCGGTGAGTAAAAAAAGTTCATCGCTCATACGGACCGGTCTTGCCTTGGGAGGCGGGGCATCTTTGGGGACCGTTCCCCTTCTCCGGCCATCAATCCGGCCGTATTGTCTAAAATCCGCCTCTACCGCCTGCCGTTCAACCCCAAAGGCATCCGCGATGTCCTCAATGCAGGTGTTCTTTGAAACTTCCGAATCCATGGCTTCTACATAGGGGAACATAAAAGTTACCGCTTTGGCTTTCCCCTCAATGCCCAAAGAATCAAAAAGAACCCGTGCGCGACTCACAAGATACTCAAAATCATTTATATAACATTTTGCACTCTTTTGCAACGCCTCAGCCCCAATTTCTTTCAAAATATCCGCGGGATCCTTAAACACGGAGGACCCGGCGCGTTCCCCGGACAGGCCCCGGCCGGGAACGACCACGAAAGCGGACAACCCGTTCTTCCGGCAGGTAAGAATGGCCTTGACCACGGCGTCCTGCCCCGCTTTATCGGCGTCAAAGATAAGGTTCACCCGATCCGCCCAATGCCGGAGGAGCCTGGCCTGATCTTCGGTAAAGGCCGTACCCAGGGGCGCTACGGCGTTGGTAATTCCCGCCTGATGGAGGGCGATGACATCCATGTACCCCTCGGCAAGATAGGCCTCCCCGGTCCGGCGTATCTCCGCCTTGGCCTGGTCTATGGCAAAGAGGGTCTGCCCTTTTTTGTATATCCCCGATTCCTGGGAATTGATGTACTTGGGGCTTTCGCCGGTTCCCCCTCCGGCGGCTTCCCCTTCCGCCGGCGCAAGAAACCGGGCGCCGAAGGCCACGGGCCTCCCCTGGCGGTCGGCAATGGGAAACATAAGGCGGCCGGAAAAAAACGACGACCGGGGATATTTGGGGGCAAAAAGGCCCGAAGAGGCAAGGAATTCCGGGGAATAGCCTTTGCCGGTCAGAAATCCAAAAAGCCAGGACCGGTCCCTGGGGGTATACCCCAGACAGAACCGTTCTATCAGTTCCCCGCCGATGCCCCGGTTTATGATATAATCCAGCGCTGGCTTGCCTTCCCCGGTTTTCATGAGCCAATGATGGAAACTCCCGGCCACCCGCCGGTAGAGGTCGTAGAGTTCCTCTTTCCGGGAGGCATTTTCCCGTTCCGCCCCGTTGTCCCGGACGCCGTCGTAGATCACCTCAATTCCCGAGCGTTTAGCCAGGGTCTCTACGGCCTCGGGAAAAGAGAGCTTTTCCATATCCATGACGAAGCCCACGATGGTCCCCCCCTTGTGGCAGCCGAAACAGTAGTAGAGCTTCCGTTCCGGGTCCACGGTAAACGAGGCGGTCTTTTCGTTGTGGAAAGGACAGCAGCCCCAATACCGGCCGCTCCGTTTTTCCAGGCGGACATACTCGTTTACCACGGTTACGGCGTCCAGTTTGTCGTTCACCTCCTTTACGGTTATCTCGGAGATACGCATCAGGAGCCCCTCTTTTTTACGTAAAGGACGCCGGCGCGTATGTGTTCGTCAAGGGTCCTGGAAAAGTAATGCCGGCCCGCGGCGGGATCCACCAGGCGGAAGTAGAGATAATCGTTGGAATCCGGATAAAACGCGGCTTTCAGCGCCACCGGTCCGGGGGCGGAAATGGGACCCGGAGGAAGCCCCGGCCTGATATAGGTGTTGTAGGGATTCCGTATCTGAATGTCCCGGTCGTAAAGCACGGCGGGATGGGGTTTCCCCTGTATTTCGGTGATTACGTATTCCACGGTTGCGCAGGACTGAAGGGCCATGCCGGTTTCAAGACGGTTGTAGAACACCCCGGCCATCACGGGAGCCTCGTCATCCGCCCGGTACTCCCGTTCCACGATGGAGGCCAGGATGATCCGGTCGTTGAGTTCCTCCGGGGTCATACCCGAAAAATCCTCCGAAATCGCCTCCAGACGCTGAAAAAAGGTATCCGCCAGGGTCCGCACGACCTGAGGGGCGGGATACCCGGATGGAAAGAGGTAGGTGTCCGGGTAGAGGTAGCCTTCCATAGTTTCACCGGGAACGCGGTATTCCTCCAGAATACGGCGGTCGGAAGCGGCGTTAAGAAAATCATCCGCTCCGCAGACGCCCGCATCTTCCATTATTTGGGCGGTTTTCCTGAGGGTAACCCCTTCGGGAACGGTTACCCTGGTGAGGAGTTGGCGTCCCGAAATCAGGACGGACCGTATCTTCAACTGGGTCGCCGGGATGTCGAAGCGGTAGGTCCCGGTCTTGACGTACTCCGCGTCCAGCCGGGAAATAAGGTTCCAGAAGTACCGGGTCCTGATCAGCCCCGCATTTTCCAGCCGCCGCCCGACCGAGATGGCGCTTTCCCCGTTACGGACTTCGATGTACGCCGTACCGTCCCCTGGAATACGGAGGGAATCGCCCGACATCTCCGACGGGTTGTCCGGCGGGGAATTGCAGTACACGAAGGCTCCTACCGCAAGGCCGCACACAAGAAACAAAATAACGATAAAAACGCTCGCTGCCTTGCAGACGGCGCGGAAGCCCCTGAGGACCGGCCCTTCTCCGTTCCGTGCGGACCCGGATCCCCGGCGCGTACGGCCTTTCGACGGCTTCTTTTCCCCGGCAGGATTCCGGGACGCTTTCCGCGTCACCGGCCGTCCCCTTTTCCGCGGCCGGCGGAACCATACAGAAGTTCTTCCGCTTCTTCTACGGAAAGATACTCATAGAGGGCTTTTTCCATTTTCGTAAGTACCCGGCGTTCTTCCTCGGCCATGGCGCGTTCCCCCTTTTTTATTCGCGGAAATATGGCCATAAGCTCCGTAAGGCCGATAAATACCCCTGCTCCCTGAGGATAATCCATAGTTATACCGTTATCTCCATCCCTTCCATGGCAAGGGATATTTTGATCCCTTTTATGTTCATCCGTTCCATATACCACCGCGCCGACCGGAGTATATACGATAATTTC
>JAIRSL010000297.1 GCA_031255475.1 Treponema sp. | reverse complement strand
TGGAGCTTAGGGAAAGAGTGACCGGCGGTATACAGTCGGCGAACATCCCGTCAATGGCCCAGATCAGGAAGAAATTCGGCTCCCTCATGGCCGGCCGGCCCTTTTATCCCGACCTGGTGAACGAGATCTTACAGGAAGATTATTCCGGGGATGGGGGAAAGCTCCGGGAACTGGTCCTGAAAAAACTGGCGGTTCCCGATACCAAGGCGAAGATCGCAAAACCCCAGGTTTCTTTTAAGGCTATTTTGATAGAAGGGCTTTTTGCCATAGGAGGCGCGGGATCGACCCTTGCCGAGATAGTTCCAAAGGTGGCCGAAAACGCCGAGGTCCTGGAGAACCGGCGGAAAAGTTTTTGGGAAAAAGTGACAAAACTGATACAACATTTGTTGAATAAAGAGCCTGAACCTACTATTTATGAAGTTGAATATGTCGATTCCGCCCGGGGTGTAAAAGTCAAGGAAAAGGTGAATCTTGGCGCGCTTAGAACTAATATGGACCAAAAAATTCGCATTCTTCAAAACATCACCAACCGGGCGGGCAGTTTAGCCAAACTTGAGAGTCTGGAAGAAGCCCAACTGCTGGGAATCCTGGAAAAAAACATCCGGGATGTCCAGGCCCTGCACAAGATCCTGTCCGCTCTGGACGATTACTTTAAAGCCGCGGTCGATAAGGAAGACCGGGATAAGGTTAAAGGGATCAAGCCTGAATTGGGTTCCATGAAAAACGCCATCATCAGCGCAAACCACAAACGGTACGATTACAGCGCCCGAAAGGAAGAGGAAGAACAGTTCAAACGTCTTGGAATCGGCTCCGGAACGTAGGGGGATCCGTGAAAAGGGCTTTTAAAAGCGTCATTTTTATCGTCATTGCGGCCGGCCTTATTGCCTGCGCCGGGGCTCCTTCCCAAAGCGTCCCGCCGTCCGAACCGGAGCAGGAGGGCCGCGCGCCCGCAGCGCCGGATGGCGAGGGGCCTCTTACGGCGGAACCCAGGCCGGACGTTGTGAACCGGGACGAGCTTACGGTGGCCTTTTTCAGCGAAGAAGCGGAACTGGACTTCCGGAAATCCTACCTTGCCAGCGAAGCCCAGGTTTTTACCGCCTTATACGAGGGCCTCTTTTCCTACCATCCCTTTACCATGGAGCCTGTCCCCGCCGTAGCGGAGAAATGGGAACTTTCGGATGACAAGAAGGAATGGACCTTTACCATACGGGAAGAAGCCAAATACTGGAACGGGGACGCGGTACGCTCCGGGGATTTCCGCGCCGCCTGGCTTTCCCTGTTGTCCCCCGGACGGGAATCTCCCTATTCCTCCCTCTTTGACATCATAGCGGGGGCGCGGGATTACCGTACCGGCCGCCTTTCCGACCCCGGCGCGGTGGGGATAGAAACGCCGGACAGCCGGACCCTGGTGGTGCGCCTCAATTCTCCGGCGTCTTTCTTCCCGGCCATGCTCTGCCATCACTCTTTCAGCCCTATTCATCCTTCCATGCTCGACAAGGACGACTGGTCCGCCGCGCCGCCGGTATCTAACGGGCCTTTTTACATCACCGGCCGGGAAGAAAACACCTTGATCCTGGGGAAGAACCCTCATTATTGGGACGCGCCGCGGGTAGCCCTGAACAAGCTCATCTTCCGGTATACGGATGACCGGGATGAATGTACGTCCTTGTGGAATTCCGGGGAAGCCCGGTGGGTCGCCGGGGACGTAAATTTCGATATGCTGACGGACCGGAGCGGCATAATGGTGAACGCCCTGTTTGCCACTCATTACTACTTCATCAGATCCGCCAAGGCCCCCTGGAACGATTTCCGGGTACGCAGGGCCCTGGCCGTTTCCCTGCCCTGGGATCAGATCCGCGACGGTTTTCCCCTGCCGGCCAGGACGTTTATCTACCGGCTGCCGGGCTACCCGGAGGTCAAGGGATTTGAGGAGCCGGATGTGGAAGGCGCAAGACGGCTTTTGGCCGAGGCGGGCTATCCCGACGGAAAGGGCCTTCCGGATCTGGTGATACGCCTGACCCCCTCTTCTGAAGCGGCCCGGATCGGGGGCCTCATGGCCGCCGCGTGGATGCAGGAATTGGGACTGACTGTAAAAATCGATATTGTCCCCCACGGCCGGTACTTTCAGTCCCTGAAAGAAGATGATTACGAAGTGGGGTTTTCCACCTGGATAGGGGACTTTGCGGATCCCTACACCTTCCTTCAGATGTGGCGGCGGGATTCCAATCTGAACGACGCCCGGTTTGACGATGCGGATTATGAGGCTCTGATAGACCGGTCCATGACCGAAGACGGAGAAACGCGCTGGAAAACCCTGGCGGAAGCGGAAAAACTGCTCCTGGACCGGGGAACGGTCCTGCCCGTCTCCTATGGTTCCGCCCTGAACATTGTGAATATGGGCGAACTGGACGGCTGGTTCCCCAATGCCCTGGACATTCATCCTTTCAAATATCTGGCTTTTAAGGCGTTCAGGCCCCTGCCGGGGATAGTCCGGGGGCAGGATTCCGCGCCGGTTCCTGGCGGGACCGGTTATTTCCCGGTAACGTCCGGCGTTTCGGGACGGTAGCTTAAAACTGATTTTATGGATATACTACAGCCAATGGACAATACAGTCACCGATATTCAGCCGGTATTTTGCGTTGATCAGCAGGTAGTATATCCCAGCCAGGGCGTAGGAATTATCAAATCTATCGAAACCAAGGATTTTAAGAACGATAAAGTTCTGTACTATGTGATTTATCTTGAAGTTTCGGATATGACCATCATGATTCCCGTTGACAAAGCGGAAGAGTTAGGCATCCGGGCCATTGTTCCCCAGGAAGAAGCCGAAAAAGCCCTGGACCTGATCGGCGAAGATTACGAACCCATTCCTTCCGATTGGAAGCTCCGGTATCAGCAGAATTTGGATCTGTTGAAGAAGGGCAGGGTGACGGATATTGCCGCCATTGTGCGGTCTCTCTATCACCGGAGTAAGGTCAAAGAACTCCCCATTCTGGAACGGAAACTGTACGATAACGCTTTGAAACTTCTGGAAGACGAAATAACCTTTTCCCTTCAGAAGTCTAAGGAAGAGGTGGAAACCATGATCTTTACCCGCCTCGAAGCGAAATAAAGCCGAGGCTTTCCCGTGGAAAGCGCCCCGGTCCTCCCGCGTATCGCCGCAATCATCACCGCCGCCGGATCTTCCCGCCGCATGGGGGGCCTCAAAAAAGAGTACCGCCCCCTGTCGCCCCGGCAGCCCGGTCCCCGCGGTGAATCCCTTACGGTTTTGGGCGCCGCAACGCTGGCCTTTGCCGCCTGCCCGCGTATCGGCCTTATCGCCGTCACCGTCCCCGAAGACCCATCTGCCGGTGAGGAAGCGGCCCGCGCGGCTCTTCCCCCGTCCCTCTTTGAGGCCGGGCGGCCCTTGTACCCGCCGGTCTGTTTTGTACGCGGGGGCCCGACACGCCGCGCCTCCGTTCACAAGGCTCTCGCCTTCCTTGCCTCATGGAATCCGGCTTACGTACTCATCCACGACGGCGCCAGGCCCTGGGTGGATGGGGGCGTCATTGAGCGGGTCATAGACGCCGTTATGCGCTGCCAGGCGGCAATCCCCCTGCTTCCCCTTACCGACACCCCTAAAGAACTGGACGACGCCGGTTTTATCACCCGCCACCTTATCCGCTCCCGGATCGGGACGGCCCAGACCCCTCAGGCGTTTGCCTATCCCGCCATACTCCGGGCCCACGAACAGGCCGCCCTCTTGGAGGAGCGGGATGGACGGGACTACACGGACGACGCCGAAGTCTGGGGCGAATTCCGGGGCCCGGTGGCGGCCGTCCCCGGTTCGCCGGCCAACAGGAAGATCACCTTTCCGGAGGACCTTGCCCCATGATTCGTACCGGTTTGGGCTGGGACCTTCACCGCCTGGTACGCGGCCGCCGCTTCCTGCTGGGAGGCGTTGAAATCCCTTTCGAGAAGGGGGAACTGGGCCATTCCGACGGGGATGTCCTGGCTCACGCGGTTACCGACGCCCTTTTGGGAGCCGCCGCCCTCGGCGATATCGGGGAACTCTATCCGTCGTCGGACCCCGTATGGAAAGACGCCGATTCCCTGGCCTTGCTCCGTTCCGCTTTCGGAAAAGTTCTGGCGGCCGGGTGGCGTCTGGTCAACCTGGATTGCGTGGTTATCTGCGAAAAGCCCCGCATCCTCCCGTACCGGGAGGATATCCGTGCGTCCCTGGCCGGCGTACTGGGCGTTGACGCCGGGGCCGTTTTTGTCAAAGGGAAAACCGCCGAAGGTTTGGGGCCGGCCGGAGAAGGGTTGGCCGTGGAAGCCCTGGTCACCGCCCTTCTGGAGCGGCCTGACGAACCGTCCCGCAAAGCCGCCGGCCCGGTCCGGGATGCTGTCCGTGAAAACTGAACAAAGCGCCGTTCCGTGGGACGCGGTATTCGCCGCCCTGGAAACCTGGTATGTCCGGCAGGAAAACGGCGCCACCGCGGATACGGCGGCGGCCGATCCCGCGGTAACCGCCATAGCCGGGCTTTATCGCCAGGATCCCTGGGCGGTCCTGGTGTCCACCATTCTGAGCCTCCGTACCAAGGACGAGGTAACCAGGACCGCTTCGGAACGGCTTTTGAAAAAAGCGCCCGACCCGGCGGCCCTGCTTTCCCTGGGAGAGGAAGAGACCGCCCGGCTGGCGTATCCGGCGGGGTTTTACCGGACCAAGGCGGCCAACCTTATGAAAATCGCCTGTATCCTCCTGGAACGGGATGCCGGCCGGGTCCCGGCGGACATGGACGCCCTGCTGGCCCTGCCGGGAGTGGGGCGGAAAACCGCCAACCTGGTCCTCTCCGAGGCGTTCGGCATAGACGCCATCTGCGTGGACATCCACGTCCACCGTATCTCCAACCGCATGGGCTGGTTCGGCCCGGAAGGGACCGCCGCGCCTGACGAGACCGAAGCGGCTCTGCGGGCCGTTCTCCCGAAAAAGTACTGGCGGCGGATCAACACCCTCCTGGTCCGTTACGGTCAAATAGTATGCCGTCCCGTCAGCCCGTTCTGTTCCCGGTGCGTTGTCGGCGGCTGGTGTTCCGGATACGGGGTGGGCAAGACGCGGTAAGGATACGGCGGGATAAGAATAGTAATTTTTGTATATCGCCTGTATGTTTTTCTGGACAGAGATTTATTGAGACGGTAAATATTATTTATCGGCATTTATATCTCTTTACTGTATATGGAAATACGCGAATTTAATCTTTTCTAAAGCGGGTTGTAATTTGGCATGGAATTTGCTTATAGATATGCATGAATAAAGTAGAGTTTTTAAAAGGGAATTTCCCTTCCTTCTATAACCCATGGCAATTTGAAACAGCCGTAGACATTGGGGAACTTAAAACAGAAGTGGTCAGAAAAGCCTTTCACTTCCTTATTGCCCTGAGTCCCGGCATGGCTGCGGTGAACCGTCCCCTTACCGTTGCGGTGTTAATAGTGGGAGTCCTTTTTTACGCATGCATGGAGAGATTGCGGCTTTCGGGCACGGCGATCCCCCT
>JAIRSL010000326.1 GCA_031255475.1 Treponema sp. | reverse complement strand
CCCGCCTGTCCCGTATTCTTTCCGCCAGTTCCCGGCCCGCCCAGTCTTCGTACTGCGGCCTGCCGTTTGTTTCATATTCGGAAAAATAAGACCCTGTTACGTTCAGGGCCGCCGTCCCGCAGGAAGCAGGAACGGTTTATGTCAAGGACGATGGGCTTGCCGTAAACGGCGGCCCTGTATATATCGCCGTCCGCTTCTTTGGCGATACTCAAAACGGCCTTGTCCGTGTGGGTGGTTACGTCATAGGCGGAATAGGAAAAGACCCGCCCCCATACTCAAGACGGCGTTCCGCTTCCTCTTGCGTGTCTATGTTATCGGCATATACCACCGCCCGTTCCTTTCCACCCGGTTCAATAACCCGGTAACGCGCCTCAAAATCAAATAGCAGTTAGCAATTAGCAAAGATTTGGGGGTTGCGTACCATCCGTGCGCTCGCCGAACGACACGCAAACCCGTTCGCAAGGACAAGTAACAGCCGCCTGTCAGCGGCCATTACTCATTCCTCTTTCTTTGTTCTTTGCTCCCTGCTATTCGCTCTTTGTTTATCAAACCACCATATCTTTGATACCGGCGTTAATGGCCTCGAGGCTGGCCTTTATGTTTTCCATGCACTTTTTCAGCCGGAAATCGTGAAAGAGGTAGCCCCCGTCGCGGGTACAGGAGGTCAGGTGCTTGAGGTGTTCAATCTTGTTGACCGAAAAGCGCATAGCGTCAAAATGCTTTCTACCGGGTCGGGAGTGTCGTGGTCCGATTCGGAGTGCAGGTAATCGATGCCTTTATCCCGTTCAGGAATTTGGAGAAATCTACGTAAAACTGATGGTCGGTATTGTAGAGAATGACAGCCCCTATCCGGGTCTGGCGGTTCCCAATGAAATTCCTGAAAGAACTGTGCTGATGGAATTGTCTTTAAGGTTTTTCAGCTTAAGCTTGCTAATAAGGGCGAGGTTGGCGCGTACCTCGTAACGGCAGGCGATAAGTACGCCGTTCTCGTTGACGCGCATGTTTTAATACGGAAAATGCATTCCCGGCGTGGGCACCATCCCTGCGGTGGTAGATAACGCTTCAAATATCATTTGCGGCCTCCTTATTTGTCTTCCATAACACAACAGGCTATTTCGCCGCTGTTTTCCACCGCAACAAGCTTCTTAAAGAGGGGGTCTGTCCCCCAATGTCAACAACTTAAAGATTCTTGTCCGCAGATTTTTGCAGATTTAAGAGCGGGCTTCGTCGCAAAATCCGCGAACCTTTTTATTTTCCATTTGCTTAACTTGTTGACAATGGTCTTCCCCCCTCCCCCCCGTCACTGCGAGACCACAGGGCGACACACCCAGTCCCGTGGCATCTTCCGCCTGGATTACTTCGCTATCGCTGTGGATTATTCAACTGTTTCGGTCTTTGCACGCTTCGCCGTCAGCGGGCGGCCTCAACGCGCCGGCCGCTTGAGTCCCGGCGCGCGCTTAGTCGTATATTTTCCGGTCTTTGGCGTCGGGGATGCCGGTTTTGCGCCGGAAGCAGGTGTTTATCACATCCTGTCATTCCCGTGCGTTTTCCACATGGCATTCTAGCCCGGACAGTAGCGTAGCATACCGGGCGGTGCAGCCGGTGGTTCCCGCCGGAGTGCGGTCTATGCCGATAGTGCGGAGATCGGCGCGACGGCAGATTCCCCGACGCAGAAATTCGCAGCCTTCGGGGCCGGTCCGTAAAAGAAAATACCGCGTGATACGCGCGTCCTGGATTCGGACTTCCTGTACGAGGCATTGTTCTCAGAGTAAAAGCCGATGTCCTGCGTACCCCTTGAAAACATATTGAATGGAAGTAAAATAGTATCCATGAAGGGGAGCAGCATGATGAAGAAATTACCGGTGGCATTATTACTCACTGTTTTGGTTTTAGCTTGTACCAGAGAAAATGACCAAAGTACCGTATCCGTTATAGGCGTTGGTACGGCATTGGCGCAGCCGGATATGGTCCGGATTAATATCTCCGTAAGCCAAATATCTCAAACAACCCGCCAGGCTCAGGAAGCGGTGAATATACAGGTTGAAAAAGCACTGGAAATATTAAAGGCGGAAAATGTCGATAGTAAAAATATAAGCACCCCATCATTAAGATTTACCCGGGAATATGAATGGAGAACGGACAGACGGGTGTTGCTGGGTCAAAAAGTTGAGCAGATTATAGCTTTTTCAGTAAATGATATACGCCGGGACACTGAAAAAGTGTCAAGGATATTGGATAAAATAACTGAAATTGAGAATGTCGCATTAAATTACATAAACTTCAGCATAAAAGACAATCAGGAACTCTTTGTTCAGTCCCGTGAATTGGCCTATCAAAAAGCACTGGATAAAGCAGCGCAGTATGCGGAACTTTCCGGGCTTAAAATCATCAAGGCATTGAATATTTCCGAATTGGGGAATGCGCAAATTGCTCCGGTAAACGGACAAATAATGAATCAAAAAATGTACTCTGCCGCTGAAATTACCGGAGAAGAATCAATACCGGCAATGTTGCCAACCGGTGAGTTAGAGATTACGAGTCAAATTTCAGTAGTGTTTCTTTTGGAATAAACAATCAGGTGAAACATTCCTGTTTCTCCTGCTTTCCGCTTTTCCATTCAACAAGTTTTTGGTGTTTCCTTCTTATCGTTTCCCTGAAATATTTGTTCACTATCCCCTACCCTTACGCTTTTCTTACGGTATAAATCAGTACATGACCACTGCCAAAGGCGGCGGTTTCCCGTGTTTAAATGAATAAAAATGCAAAGCGTCCACGGGTATCAGGCCTGATTTATGGAATTTGGGTATAGCCGTATAAACACGGACAAATATTCCCTTAGATAATTCCTTACATGAATTTGACGGGAAGAAAACTCATATTTAATAACGTCATTGCGGGCGCACGGCAAAACGACATACCCGTTTTACCGCGCAGATCCCCCTTTTAAGCGGAATTAGTACACATTCTTCCATTCGTTGATGTTGGATTTGTCAAACCTGAAGGGCGGACCAAGTACAATTTCGGTGCCGCCGTCGGAAGAATCGATAATGGTATATTCTCCCAGCCGGCCGGCGGAGAATTTTTCCCCCGCCTTGCCGGTGATCTTGCCACTGGTAAGAGCGGTAGCCACATAGGCGCCGAGATAGCCCACATCAATCGGGTTCCACAGGTACATCTGGGGGCAGACGCCATTGTCGATGTATTCGGCCATTTCCGAAGGCAGCCCCAGGCCGGTAATCAGCACCTTGCCCTGCAAGTCCCGGTCGGTGATGACTTTCCCCGCCGCGGCAATACCGATGGTGGTCGGAGAAACGATAACCTTCAAGTTCGGATGGCGCAGTAACAGGGCTTCCGTCTCGGACACCGACTTGTCGCGTAGATCATCCCCGTAGGCGATTTTGACCAGCTTAATATTGGCATACTTGGGCAACGCGAGTTCTTTCTGCATGTACTCGATCCAGAGGTTCTGGTTCACCATCTGGCTCCCGGCGGAAAGTATGGCGATTTCGCCTGAACCGCCGGCAAGTTCATAGGCCGCCTCGACAAGAGTCCGGGCAACCCTCACGGCGTCCGTCTGGTTTACGTGGGTCAGGCGGCTCGCGGGGTTTACCGCCGAGTCCAGGGAAAGGACCTTTATTCCCGCATTTTTGGCCTTGGTCAGGACCGGCTGAAGGGCGTCAAAGTCGTTAGCGGTGACACAAATTGATGCAACATTCTGGACGATAAACTGATCAATTATTTGAATCTGGGCTTCTGCGGTGGGAAGATCCGGGGCGCACAGTATTGCCGTTCCTCCCTGTTCGCTGATGCCGTCCTCAAAGCCACTCATCTGCTTTTCACCGTAGAGGTTACCCGTGTTCTTGAACACAATGACGTGGGTGTTAGACTGAGCCCCCCTTTTCGCCGCCTGCCAGCCGCCGCCCGCGAAAAGTGTGCCGGTAAACACCAGCACCATTATCGCCGAAAACACCAGGGCTTTCTTTGTCATTTTTTTCATCTGTTCCTCCAAATGAATATTAATATAATAACCCGTCATTAAGGGACAGGCTTTTTCCACCGGTAAATCAGCGCTTTCTCAGATTCATTACCATTACCGAAAACACCAGAAGCAGCCCGGAAACAATCAGTATTACCTGGGCGAATACGTTGACACGGCCCAGGCCATAATTCAAAACCCGATAGTAAATATTGCAAGGAGCAGACCTACTATCCGGCCCGTCCCGCCGGAAGTACTTTCCCCGCCCGGTACTATATCACTATCACCTTCAACTCATAGTTCATCGCCACATTGGGCGCGTACTCCCCATCCGGAAAGTAAGAAGGATCGCGCAAATAGCGGACATCATTCCGATTAAAAGATAAACCGTTACCAGGATTCGGTCGGTCTTTACGCATGAATAACGGCAGGCAAGCGAGTCGTTTTCCATACCACAGACCGAACGCCCAAAGACCGTTTTATGCAGGACCATGCCGAAAATTACCACCGCGATAACAAACACTATCGGTATAAACGGGAAGTACCCCATATAACCCCAGGCGAAAACTGAGAACCACGAAGGAAAGCCGCCGGAGGCCTGATTTTTCAGAATAACACAGGCAACACCCCGGTAAATAGTCATGGTGGAAAGTATTATTATTATCACCGGGAATTTCCCTGAACCTTATCAGCAAAAGCCCGTTTATGCCGCCGCAGGCGGTCCCGATAAGCAGGGCGCAGAACATGGCCAAGGGCATGGGGATGCCTCCATTATAAATCACCGCCATCATTACCAAAGTAAACGCTACCGCGGAAGCTACGGAAATGTCAATATTGCCTGGAATGATCACCAGTATCATGGGAAGGACGATAAACGGCTTATCCGGAAAATTCATCGGCCTGCCAGTGAAAGTATTCGCCGACAGAACTATTGATAATATTGATGAGGAGGAAGACGACCAGCAGCAGTCATTCCCACTGGAAGAAAAAGCGTTTCCAGCTTCAGGGCTTTTCTAAAGTTAGCGTTCTTTCGCTCATGACGCACTCCTTGTTTCGTTTTATCAGCACGTTGGGAAGGATCGTCGCAAGGATCGCAAAGCTCTGTATGGGCTACCAGAAGGGCGATACATTTACCAGGGACGGAGCGCTGGTAAGGACGTCAAAGAGGATCACCTCCAGAATCAGGCCCGACAGTTTCACCCGGCCGCCCGGAACGCTTATGCATCCAAGCACACAGACGCAGGGCATCGGGGTTTACTCTTCGAGAAGCCGCCGGGTTTGGGGATTGGGCAGACCTCTCCCAAGGCCATCCGCTGACGCCTTGTGGAGGGTGATTGTGTCGATGCTTCCACAGGGTTTTGGGCCGGGTTTTGGCGGCTATCCGGGCGGAGGCGGGGATCGGGCGGGGGTTTGGGGCGAAAATCCGGATTCCGTGGGGTTTTCCGCCGTCAGGGGGCTGACCCTATCCATCGGTCGCCTCCCGGAAGACAGCACTCCCGTTTCCGCTGCCACCTCAATCGCCTCCCAATCCACCTCTCCCGCCCACTCAGGCGGCTCCCCTTCCAGCACCTGCGACCAATACCGGTCTCCCCAGACATACCCGGTCCTCCCCGCGCACAGATTGAACCGCACTGCGAATGTCTGCTTCAGCC
>JAIRSL010000185.1 GCA_031255475.1 Treponema sp. | reverse complement strand
GCCACGCGGGTTTGCCGGAGGCTTCGGCAATGGCAAGAAGGCGGCGGGTATTGGCGGATTCTCTGCCCCCGGCAACGATCACGGCGTCAACCTTGCCGCAGAGTTCCCTAAGGGCGTTCGGCCGGTCACGGGAAGCGCCGCAGATAGTGTCGATAATTTGAAGATCGGGAAAAAAACGCCGCACGGCCTCTCCTATGGCGGCGTATTCATCAGGAGAAATAGTGGTCTGGCCTATAAGGGCGGTCCGTGCGAGGGGTTCCTCCCGGAAAAGCCGTTCCGCAGCCGAAGCCGCCCCCTCCGGGTCCGCCACCACGGTACAACCGGGGGCATACCCCCGTATACCGGCGATCTCCCCGTGACGCGCTTCACCGGCAAGAAAGACATGATACCCCGCCCCGGAAAGGGACCGGGCCTTCATCTGACTGGCTTTAACCTTAGGACATGTAGCGTCCGCGATACGCGCCCCCCGGGCAGCCAGATCCGCTTCCAGACAAGGGCTAATCCCGTGCGCCCGGACAATAACCGCCGCCCCGGAAAGATCCCGGGGTAAGCGGCCTTCTTCCAGAACCTCCACGCCCCGCCTGTTCAGATCTTCCAAAACCTGGGGATTATGAATCAAGGGACCCATGGTATACACCCGGCCCGGCCCGGCGGCCAGCCGGCGGTACGCCAGCACTACCGCTCTGCGTACCCCCATACAGTAACCGAGTATACGGGCCTTTACCAGTTGCACGAAGACAGCCCGGTGCGGATGCCTTTAACCCTTTGCGGCCGCCGGGACTCTACCGGAAAAACGTTTTTTGGCGGCCCGCTTTTTAGCAAGCTTGTCCCAAAAATACACCAATCCCGAAGCGATAAAGATAGTGGAATACACCCCGGAAATCATACCTATGATCAGACACAGGGCAAAGTCCTTCATAGAACCCGTGGTAAAGATGAAGAGGGACAGAACCGCAAGCATGGTGGTCAGCGTGGTAATGATGGTCCGGCTTAGGGTTTCCGTGAGCGCCCGGTCCAGAATGTCCACAAATGAGTCTTCAGGGTATATGCGGCGGGTTTCCCGAATCCGGTCAAAGATGACGATGGTATCGTTGATTGAATAGCCCAGGATGGTCAGAATGGCCGCTATAGAAGTGGTATTGAACTCCATGCGGGTCCAGGTGATAAAGGCCACCATGATGAGGGCATCGTGGGCTATGGCCAGGACCGCGCCTACGGCGAACTGAGGCTTAAACCGGATTGAGGCGTAGATCAGGATCAGGAGAAGGGTCAATGTCATGAGGATTCCCACCTGATCGGTCAACTGCTTGGAAAACCGGGAACCCACATAATCGGATCGCGTTACCGCCACCCCGCCGCTGCCGAACGTCCGCTCCAGGGCAGAAATTATCCGCTCGGCGGGGATATTTTCCCCCTCAATTTCACTGTCTTCCATGCGGATCATAAAACGCCGTTCGGCTCTTTCTCCCAGCACCTGAACCGAAACCGTCCCCAGGGTCTGAAGGCTGGCGCGTACATCCTCAATGGGTATTTCCGGGCTGCCTTCGGGAAGGTAGTGAACCACGTAAGGATCGCTGCCAAGCAGGGGATTCCCCTGGGTACTCTGAACGAGCCAGACAGACTGGGCGTCCGCGGAAGCCACGGTGGTAACCTCGATGCCTTCCACCGAACCAAGAGCGCCGGTCAGAGCCCCCAAAGTGGCGTACTGGGTATAGGGGAAAGTATGGGTAACCCCCTCAATCCCGGCGCCGGAGACCACAATGTACATATTGTTCCGGTCAAAAGAGACCGAAGCGTTTCCCTGGCCGGACCAGGTCAGACTGAAAGCCGAAGGAGCGAACTGGACTTCCTGAAGGAGACCGGCCTGGAAATCAACACCCAGGTTAAAGCCTCCATTGATAAAATACCCGACAATTCCCGCCCCTATCAGGATGACAGACAGGATAGCGGCGGGCAGAAAAAAGGCTGAAAAACGGATGATACGTTTCATGTCGCACCTCTTGCTGTTTCGCGTACAGTTCGCCGCTGAGACGTCCAGCTAACGGAGACGCTTTTGCTTTTCATCACATCCGTACCAAAGTCGAATATGAGTCGGGAGACAAAAAGGGCCGTAAACACGGACGAGAACACGCCTATGGCAAGGCTCACCGCGAAACCCTGAATGGGGCCCGAACCTAATTGGGAAAGGAAAAGGGCCGCGATAAAGGTAGTTATGTTGGAATCCATGATGGCCCAAAAAGCCTTATCGAATCCCGCGTCAACCACCGCTTTACGACTTTTCCCCAAACGCAGTTCTTCCTTCATCCGTTCAAAGATGATAACGTTGGCATCTACCGCCATACCGATAGTCAGGATGAACCCGGCAATGCTCGGCAGGGTCAGGGTAAAGTTGAAGGCCGAAAGAATACTGCCCATGAAGTAGATATTCAGTATCTGGGCAACCACGGCATTGATACCCGATCCTTTATAAAATACCAGCATGAAGATCATGACCACCGCAAGGCCGCCGATAAGGGCGTAAAGCCCCTGTCTGATGGCGTCCTCGCCCATGGAAGCGCCGATAGACTGCTGGTTTGCGACTTCCAGTTCCACCGGCAGGGCCGCGGTTCTGAGGGTTACGGCGATATTATTCGCCTCTTCCTGGCCGAAACCGGTAAGGCGCACCGCGTCCCGAATGGCAGTCTGTATGGTAGCCTGAGATTTAACCCTGTCGTCCAGGACTATGGCCAGGGGCTTACCCACATTGGCGGAGGTAAGCTGATAGAAGATTTCCCCCCCCTCGGAGTCCAGCATAAAGGTAACTTCCGGCCGGCCGTCCAGGTTGTTCCGTTCCACTACGGCGCTTTTGATATGCGTACCGTCAAGGCCCACCTCTTTCTTGATGGCGGTATACCCTATCCGCTCGTCAAGGCCATACCGGTCCTTGGTATAGACCCCCCGGATTATCACATCGGAAGGTACTATCGTGGGATCGATGAGGTTCCCCGCGCCGTCAAAGGTGGTGGCGGGATTGGCGGTATAATACCGGTTAAAGGTCTCCGTGGC
>JAIRSL010000181.1 GCA_031255475.1 Treponema sp. | reverse complement strand
GCCCCAAACCGGGGATCGGAGAGAAGGGCGCGGCCGGTTTCCGCGCGGGCTGCCCCGTCCCCCTCTTCGCCGAACACGAAAAGGGTGATGTTTTTTGCCGGATCGGCTATGACGATTTCCATGGCGTACACTCCTTGCGCAGCCGGCCACCCGTATTGCCGCCGCATACTGGTATTGCTGCCGCATACTTATTGCTATCGCATACTTATTCTACGGGTTCGCTTACGTTCTGTCGGCGGCTCTTTCTACGACACCATCCGTAGGACCGGCTGCCCTAAGGATCCGCGTTATATCCAAGTTCCCGCAGAATATCCTTAATCATCGTAACCGCGCCGCCGCCGATCTCTTTTGCCTGCTCAAGCAGGAAAAGAATGTCGTCCTCCATGTCGTGTTCCACATAGAAGCGCAGTCTTTGTTCAAGCTGCCGGACATCGTTGAAGATTTCCCCGGCATAGCGCCCGGCGGTATTTTTGTTCCGGCAGAAAAAATATTGTATCTGGTACTTGGCGAGAATTATCCGGTCCTGCCAGGTCAATTCTTCCGAAAATCGCTCCGATAACCCGGACAATTCATCGAATTTGCCGTCCATCTTTTCCCATTCGGATTCGGTGAAACCTTCGTTATTCAGGTATACGTCATCGATAAAATCTTTATACTTGACCATGTAGGTTTCTTTCGTCATGGGAGCGGCACAGGATAACAGCAAGGCAGAAAGTCCTATAAACAGAAATTTTTTCATGCCTTTTCCTCCGTAATCTTAAACTTATCTCTAATTAAAACATATCCGTTTAAATATTTCATCCATACTGATTAGGAAAAGCCGCTGTCTTCTTCCCGCCGGCCTGGTAGGTTGTAAAGGCCAAACGGAAGAAATACGGTCCGCAGATTACACAGATTATACTTATTCCGGGATAATTTCCCCGCAGGCGTCAAACCGCCCCAAACCGTCACCAGGCAGGGCGCTTATACGGCAGCGCAGGGCCGTCCCGGGGGGAAACGGGCCGACTCCGTCCGGCGCGGGGATCGCCAGCCTGAGGTAGTTCTCCGATAGTGCCGGGATGTAAGGACCGGCCTCCCCGCCGGGGGCTTCGGTAAGGGCTTCCGCGGTTTTCCCCAACCACCGGCCGATATACCCTTCCCTGCCCCGCCGGGCCAGGCTCAGGAGGGCTTCTACCCGGACGGCCGCGTCGCGTTCGCTTACGGAAGGCTTAAACGCGGCGGCTTCGGTACCGGGACGCCGGGAATACGGGAAAGCGTGGATCCAGGCGAAATCGAGGCTTCGGCAGAGTTCATAGGTCCGCCGGAATTCCGTCCCGGTTTCCCCCGGAAAGCCGGTGATGATGTCGCAGGCCATAAAGGGATCGTCACGGCAGGAACGGAGTTCCCTCACCGCCGCCGCCGCGTCTTCCGGGGTATACCGCCGCCGCATCCGCCCAAGGATCTCCCCGCTTCCGGACTGGATCGAAAGGTGAAAATGGGGCCGTATACGCGGGTTTCCCAGGACGGCGAGCAATTCGGGGCGTATGCCGTCCGGCTCCAGGGAAGAGAGCCTGAGCGCTATGCGGGAGGATCCCCGGAGCAGAAAGTCCAGAAGCCCCGCAAGATCCCGGGGTTTTTCCCCCGGTTCCGCGCCGGCGTCCCGGTATTGGGTGATGTTGACCCCGGTAAGCACCGCCTCGCCGTAGCCCCGGCCTTCAAGTTCCCTGAGCCGTTCCAGCGCCGTGCCGGCATCCAGGCTTACGCTCTTTCCACGGGCCAGAGTTACCCGGCAGTAGGAACAGGCGTGATCGCAGCCGTCCTGTATTTTAAGAAAAGCGCGGGAATGGAACGAAAAATCCCCGGCATTGAAGGCGAAGGGATCCCCCGCGGCCGCGTCCCCGCGCCATTGTTCGAGTCCGGCCCTCAGACACGCCGCCCCCTCCCCTCCTGCCGCGGCGGCGGCCGGCATCCATTCGGGAGCGTTCGCGGCCCCAAGACGCCGGGGTAAATCCAGCAGCGCGGACTTGATATCTCCGGGAACCACGACAAGGCGGCTCCCGGCGGGGGCAGGAAGCGCCCCGGCAAGCCCCTTCTCCAGGGCGGCCAGGGCGGGCCCGTCAAGCTGAGCATAACAGCCGGTCACGACAAGGGTGGAAGCGGGGTTGTCCCTGAGGGCTTTGCGGATGACGCGCCGGGCCTTTTGTTCGGCTTTGGAAGTGACCGTGCAGGTATTCACCACCAGAATATCCGCGGCGTAAGGCTGGGAAACCAGGTTGAAACCTTCGTTCTTAAAAGAAGCGGCAATGGCCTCGCTTTCGAGTTGGTTGAGTTTACACCCCAATGTCACTATGGCGACGGAAGGCATTGGGATCAGCGGTTCCCCAGGGATCGCAGGGTCCGGTCCAGACCGCGGCGGGCATCGGAAAGCCGGGCGTTAAGGGCCAGCGCCTGTTCGTAGGCCCGCGCCGCTTCCTGCAAGTCTCCGGCGTTTTCCCGGGCATAGGCCAGGCGGACCCACCACGCGGCGTTCCCCGGCATGTAATGTACCGCCGTGGACAGGGCTATATCCGCGTGGCGGAAGCGTCCAAGGCGTATGTATATTTCGCCCAGGAAATAGTAAACCACATCCAGACGGCCGCCTTCGGGGGCAAGATTGATGTATTCCTGAAAAAATTGAAGGGATTCGGCGTTCCGTCCCTGATAATAGTTCACTTCCCCAAGGATTTCGATGATCCTGATGTCATACCGGCTGATGTTCCGTCCGGCCAGGGCATACGCGCGGACTTCTTCGTACCGGCCCAGCCGGATAAGACTCCAGCAGATGACCACGTGGGATTCAAGGTTACTTGGATTGGCGGCAATCTCTTCTTTACAAATGACAACAGCCGTCTCGTAATTGCCCTTCCGGTATTCGGCAAGCGCGTCGGGCCTGACCTGCGCATAAGCGGCGGCGGCCTGAAACAGAAACAGCGCCGCGCCAATCCTTCTGTACGCTTCTCTCATTTTTCAGGGGATAAATTCCGTTCGCTCATGGTACACCGGCCGTTAAAGGAACACCCAGTCTCCATACAGATTTCGGGAGCCGTCACGTTTCCCGTCAATTTTCCGGTCGCAGTTATTTCCACCTTTTCCGCGGCATGTACGTCTCCCTTTACCGCTCCGCGGATTATCACCTTGGACGCATTGATACCGGCCTCCACCACCGCGGCCGTATCCACAACAAGGAGCCCTTTGGCGTCTATTACCCCGGAAACCTTCCCCCGGATAAGGAAGGGCTTTTCAAATTGAAGGGTCCCGGAAAAATCTATATCCGACGATAAGATCGTATCGAAATCTTCATCTTCAAGCATGTCATTATGAACAGCGGTCATCAGCACTCTCCAATTATAAATCTTACAAGGCAGGCGAAGATTAAGTCAATACGGCGCATCGGCAGGATAAACGCATAGGAATTTTTTACCGCTGACCAAACAGCCCCTCACTTTGGTTCCTGGAACCTTTGGTTCCTTGTCCGTGGTTTTTCCTCTTTTCCACTTTTTTTGTAATTTTTTTTCCTAAACTATTGTTTTTTTTATTTTATGCGATATATTATGAATAAACATTGAATATGTTTCGAATATGAATCGGATATGGAGGCGGGTAATGTCCAACCGGCTTAAGGCACGGTTTCTTTCATCCGTAAGTAAAATACTTAATTTTACCCCCCCCCCCCCCCCCGCTATGTTCTAGTCTAAATTCTTTCTTTGTACTATATCCCTATGCCTTGCTAATCGCATCCCCCCACATGGAATTATCCCGGTCCGGTTTCCGGGCACGGGCTTTCTCAATTTATCGTTGCCCCTTCGCGGGTAAACAACTAAGGAGTCGTGTATGAATCCCGCAAAAACTTTTGGCTTTTTCGTTGCCGCTTTCCTGGCAGTCCTTCTGGCAGCTTGTTTTAACCCCATTTCCATTGTCCCCCCGGATACCGTGAACAACCCACCGGCGGAACCCTTTTCCGTGGACATCATGATTGGTCCGGACACCGTGGCCCGGTCCGTGGCCGGGCCTGATGCCAATCGCATCAAAGGG
>JAIRSL010000177.1 GCA_031255475.1 Treponema sp. | reverse complement strand
GATCTTTTCCGATCCGGCGGATAGTTTGAAGTGTCTGCAATACGGCGCCACCGAGGGGTATCCCGGCCTGAGGGAATTGATCGTTCCCCTGGCAGAAGACGCGGGGATCACGGGCATGGGCGCGGACAATGTTCTTGTTGTTTCCGGGGGCGGCCAGGGGCTGGACCTGTTGTGTAAGGCCTTCTGCAACCCCGGCGATACGGTCCTCGTGGAGGATCCCACGTTCCTGGGCTTCCTGCCCACCGCTCAATCCTATTCCGCCTGGACCGTCGGCGTCCGTCCCGGACGGGAGGGCCTGGACCTTGAGGATTTGGAGCGGAAACTGAAAGATCTCCATCCCAAACTCGTGTACTGTATCCCCAATTTTTCCAATCCCACCGGCAAGACCTATACCGCCGCAAACAGGGCTGCTGTTGCCGCCCTGTCGGAAAAATACGGTACGGTTGTCATTGAGGACGATCCCTACGGCCGTCTGCGGTTTGCCGGGGAACATATCCCCGCCCTGAAGAGTTTCGACAAGGCGGACCGGGTGGCCTATGTTTCGAGCTTCTCCAAGACCGTTTCCCCCGGACTCAGGCTGGGGTTTGTCATTGCCCACAAGGACATCATCAGAAAGCTGGCTATAGGCAAGCAGGGGGCGGATCTCCACAGCAGCAACCTGACCCAGCTCATCATCAAGAAATATCTGGAAAAGGGGTATTTTTTTCCCAACATAGAAAAGAGCCTCCCCGTTTACCGGAAGCGGCGTAACGCCATGATCGAGGCCCTGGACCGGTATATGCCCGAAGAATTTACCCATACCAATCCCGAAGGGGGCCTTTTCATCTGGGGCGAATTCAACGCCGCCGTGGATACCGCCGCGATCTTCAAGGACGCCATTGCCAGGAACGTAGCCTACATTCAGGGGGACGTGTTTTTTGCCGCCAACCCCCCGGTCAACGCCATCAGGTTGAACTACTCCAACGAAGATCCGGAACGGATAGAGGCGGGCATACGGGTGCTGGGCGATGTTTTTAAGGAGAAAATAGCCCGTTCGGGATCGAAGTAAGGGCCGTGTTCGGGATTTCCATACAAAAGGGCTTTAAGTTCCGGTCGATACCTTCTCTTTTCCGGTGCGGCATGTTATACTGTGTGCATGTTTTTTATGGGCTAACCTTAAGCCGGCTGTGTTTAAGGCGGGTTTCAAAAATTTAAGGGGGAATGGCATGATTAAAACCATAACGGCTTTTACGTTCGAAGTTGACGAGCCTGATACTGCGGCGGCGGAAATTCTGGAACAAATTGAGGGCAAGGGCTTGTGCAAAAACTCTTTGGGCATCCTTATCTGTTACTCCGATTTTGTTACTTCCGGGGTTGCACAGGCAATCTGCGCGGCCGTGCCCTTCGATGTAATTGGTATGACCACGGCGGGAACAGCGGTTCCCGGCGCGGCAGGCGAATTGATGCTCAGTTTTATGGTGCTCACCAGCGACGACACGGAATTTGTCACCGGTTCGGTGGACATCCCTGACAGGGACATAGACGGCCCCATCGGCAGAGCCTACCGGGAAGCCTGCGCGAAACATCCGGGCCGGCCGGCCATGATGATTCCTTTCGTGTCTTTTATAGAATCTCTGGGCGGTGAAGTTATTGCCCAAAGCCTGGATAAAATATCGGAAGGCCTTCCCCTTTTCGGTTCCCTTTCCGTAGATTTATCGAAGGATTTCAGCCTTAACCGGAGCATTCATAACGGGAAGGCCGGTAAAAGACAGGTGGTATTCGCCCTCTTATACGGCGATCTGCACCCTTCTTTTTTCTTAGCATCCCTCTCGGAGGAGAAAATACAAAAGCAGCGGGGGGTTATCACCAAATCAGAAGAGAATATCCTTATGGAAGTAAACAACATGACTGTCATTGAGTATCTTCAAAGCATCGGCATCCAGAAGCAGGACGCTGCGTGGGCGGTATCGGTTTTTCCGTTTGTAATCGACTATAACGACGGTACAAAACCTGTTTCCCGCTCCATTTATCTTATCACAAAGGAAGGATACGCGGCCTGCGGCGGTAATATGCCGGAAAACGCAACCCTGTCTGTGGGCGGCATAGATTACGGCGATGTAATGCGGACTACCGGCAAAACCCTGGAACAAGTTCTTCAAAAAAAGAATGAGGGCGGTTCCTGTCTCCTTATGTTTTCCTGTCTGGCCCGTTACTATGTTTTAGAATCCCACACTACCGATGAAATGAATAAGATTCAGGATATTTTGACGGATTTTTCAGGCTATGCCTTCGGCTACTCGGGCGGTGAGATCTGCCCGGTGTATACCGAAAACGGAAATATCGTAAACCGTTTTCATAACTGTACATTTATCGCCTGTCTTCTATAAAGGAACGTGTTAATGACAGGAGAAAAAAAATTCGATTCTGATGTGGAAGAAATAACATATCTGCGCAAAGAAGTAAGACGTCTTACCCGTCAGGCGGAATTTGCGCGGGCCACCCTGGAACGGATAAAGGTCGCTTCCTCTGTCAAGGAAAACGTAGCTTCCATTCTCAGAAACGAACGGCTCAGGCAGGATCACACCATGAGCCTTATCCTTCAATACAGTCCCGACATCTTCATCGTCTTTGACGAGAATTCCTGTATTCTCTACTGCGCCGATCTTTTTCTCCGGATTACGGGCATTAAATACGCGGCGCTGGTGACCGGCCGTCATTTCAGGGAAATCTTCGGCCGTATTGTCTCGCAAGAAAAACTTGAAGAACTGTCGTCAATATTTAAGAATTCCAGCCTTACCGGGGAACCGCAGATACTCGAAGAAAAATTTGATCTGAGCGGCAAGGGTGAAGAGCGGGATTACGAAGTGCTCTTTACCCCCATGTTTAACGATGCCGGTATGATGAACGGCGCCATCATGATCCTCCATGACACCACGGAAATTCAGAATGCCATTAAACGTGCCGAAGAAGCCAGCAAGGCAAAGTCGAATTTCCTTGCCAACATGAGCCATGAGATACGTACGCCCCTTAACGCCATCATCGGTATGGCGAATATAGGCAGCGCCGATTCCGGTATCGAGAAAAAGGATCACTGCCTGAACAGAATTAAAAGCGCGTCCACCCATCTTCTTAATGTTATCAATGATATTCTTGACATGTCGAAAATCGAGGCCGAAAAGTTTGAACTGTCGATAACGGAGTTTGACTTTTCCGCCATGCTCAACAGCGTCATAGACGTGTTGAGCTTTAGACTGGAAGAAAAAAAGCTGACCCTTGACGTTTCCCTTGATCCGGCCATTCATCCCGTTATCATTTCCGATGAACAGCGTCTTGCCCAGGTGATCACAAACCTTCTCTCCAATGCGGTAAAATTCACGCCCGAAGGCGGGAGCATTACCGTCAGCTCAAAACTGCTTTCTGAAGACGACAGCGATTGTGTCATAGAGATTAAGGTTTCGGATACGGGCATAGGCATTTCCCCCGAACAGGAGATCAAGCTGTTCCATTCGTTTGAACAGGCGGACAACAGCATCTCCCGGAAGTACGGCGGTACCGGTTTGGGGCTGGTGATTTCAAAACGTATCGTGGAACTCATGAACGGAAGGATACGGGTAGAATCGAAATTGGGGAAGGGCTCGTCCTTCATCTTTACCATTCAGGCGGGAAAAGGATCCGATAAAAGCGTCCAAGCCGATGCCGGCGGAAGCATGGTTCCCGCAAACATAACCGGACGTCTTGATGGCTATACGATACTCCTTGCAGAAGACATAGAAATAAACCGCGAGATCGTATTTTCCGTCCTGGATTCCACCGGCGCCGTTATAGACCAGGCCGAAAACGGCAGGGAGACCTTTGACAAATTTGCCGCCGCGCCGGAGAACTACGATCTTATTCTGATGGATATACAAATGCCCGAAATGGGAGGTTATGAATCAA
>JAIRSL010000129.1 GCA_031255475.1 Treponema sp. | reverse complement strand
CTGAGTTTGATGGATCCCCTTTACAACACCTATGTTCCCCTCTATCTGCGCCGCTACATCGGCTCCAATTTCCTGGTGGGCGGCATCATGACCCTGGATAATATCCTGCAGCTTCTCCTTATCCCGGTGATCGCCGTCTGGTCCGACCGGACCCGGACCAGGATAGGACGGCGTATGCCCTTTATCGCGGTGATGCTGCCGGTTTCGGCGGTGCTCTTTCACCTGATACCGCCGATGGCCGCAGTATCCCTGTGGGCCTTAATCATCATCATTTTCTTTTTTAATATTTTTAAAACATCGGTGCGGGGCCCGGTGGTAGCATTGATGCCCGACACCA
Organism: Treponema sp.; assembly: GCA_031255475.1. Taxonomy (GTDB): domain Bacteria; phylum Spirochaetota; class Spirochaetia; order Treponematales; family Breznakiellaceae; genus JAIRLK01. The sequence continues at coordinate 5,237 of JAIRSL010000129.1, read as the reverse complement.
TTCCGGGAGAATTCCGCTCCGAGGCCAACGGCGTCATCAGCATGATGGGCGGCATCGGGGTCATCATCGGAACCCTGGTCCTGACCCGGTTGATTGTGATTAAAGAGGGGATGCCCTTTACCGCTGCGGGGATCTGCACGATCCTGGCGGTGGTGGTACTCCTTTTCTTTGTACGTGAACGTCTGCCGGATTCGGGCTCCGAACACGCGGAAAAAGAAAAAAAGCTTTCCATAACGGCGTCGATACGGCAGGTGTTTTTCCCCGAAAAGGGTGAAGGGGAAACGGCGCGGGACTACAGCGCCCCCCTGATCTTAGCGTCCCTCTTTTTCTGGTTTATGGCCTATGAGGGGCTGCAACCCTTTCTGGGGCTCTACCTGGTAGAGGTTATCGGTGTTGCGGAATCAAACGCGGCCCTGGCCCAGGGGGTCGCGGGAATCTCCGGGGTTGCCCTGGCGATCCCTTCGGGCTATGCGGGTCACCGTCTGGGACGGCGGCGGTTTATCAGAATCTGCCTTGTTTTTCTCACGATTATCCTGCTCGTAGTCCCTTTTAGTACCGGCTTTGCCCTGCGGCAGGGTCTTTCCGTCAACGCCTGTCTCTTGATTTTCCTGCTCCTGATGTTCCTCTACGGAACCGTCTGGATTGGGGTGATGGTCAATTCCTTTCCCATGATCTGGCAGTTGACCAATTACGACAACGTGGGCATTTACACCGGCCTGTACTATACGTTCAGCCAGAGCGCCGCGATTCTCGCGCCCCCCATCACCGGACTCATTATCGATCTGGGAGGCTACCGGGGAATCTTTATATTCAGCGGCATCTGTATGTTCGCCGCCTGGTGTACCATGGGCGGGGTAAAAGCCGGAGAACCGGAACATCATCCCCTATAGACTGACACTTTGGAGTAATACGAATTTGGGCGCATTCCCGGCTTCGCCGGGAACCGGGCTTTTCGGGGCTCCGCTATCGCTCCGGCCCCGGCGCCGTGCGCCGGAGCTGCTTCGCACCCCTCCAATCCCTTGCGCGGGGTCCGAAGCCGGAGACCTGTTCCGCCCGTACCAACCAGCGTAAGAACAACCGCGCTTCCATCACCAGTTGATTTTTTAGCCTACTCCGGTTCGGAAAACAGTTCGCTTGTTGCGGTGGTACAATATCAAACATCAGATAAGTCCACGGTGGATAACTATGCTTATGTATTATACATAGACGGAGAAGGTAACTTTGCGTATACCGATACACCGCATAACCAGCCTGATAATTATGGGACCTTAGCAGCTACCGGGAATACAAGTGGTTATTATACTATCGTTATATCAGACCCGTTGTCGTATAGAATAAATTGAACATGAAATAAGTTACATGCCATGATTTTTCAAAGAAAATTACGCTGCGTCCATGCGGCGCATAAGAACATAGTATAAAACATATTGACAGGCAATTATGAATGTAATATTATGGGGAAGGGGGATAAAATAATGAAAAACTTGCAAAAAGCAGGCGGTATTTGTTCATTAGTCGCTTCGGCAACTTATATTTTTGCCATGGGATTGGTTTTAACTATTTTAACCCCCATAGCAAACACAAATATTGATTTTCATGAATATATATCTTTCGTTACCGCAAATAAAACAATTATTTATATCTGGAATTTTTCCATGTATTTTATCAACGGCATTTGTCTTACCGTTCTTGTGTTGGCGCTATACGAACGTCTAAATAATGGCTCACCGCAAATTGCAAAAATCTCATCGGTTTTTGGCATTATATGGACCGTATTTATTTTTCTAAGCGGATTAATAGTAATCTTTGGAACAGAATCAATAATTACTCTTTACGCAAAAAACCAAAACCAGGCAGAAACGTTGAAACAAACAATCGATACCATTACCATGAGCATAGACCATTCAGACAAATTATTGGGCTGTTTATGGATAGGTCTTGTAAGTATTGCCGCTTTTAGAAATATGGTATTACCGAAAATAGTAAATATTTTTGGGATTATTATTGGCATAGCCGGAATAATAGGAATAATTATACCTTCATTATTAACAATAAGCTATGTATTTGGTTTTGGTACAATAATATGGTGGCTTTGTATTGGAATATTTATGCTTAGAAAGAAATATGTATAATAACTGTAACAAAATAGTTTTAACAATGATTTTATCTTTTTTGTCATTAAGTACTGTATCTTCATCCGGGAAAAAGGATATTGATGTCATGACAAATGCTACAACACAAATGACTAATCCCGGCTATGGCGAATATAGCGGGGATTCAAAAATATTAATTATTCTTTTTTCTTCCCAAAGTAATAATACTATAAAAATAGCTAATGCTATTGCAAAGGTTTTAGATGCGGAAATAAATTCGCCGCAACAGGTTAATTTAAATGATCTCCAAAAATATGATCTCATCGGTTTTGGTTCAGGTATATTCGATGAAAAACATCATGTCAGCTTGTTGGAACTTGTTGATAGATTACCGCCCTTCCCAAATAAAAAAACTTTCATATTTTCAACGAGCGGAATTTCCAGAAATAGTTTGCCGGAACATGATGATCCCCATACGGCGCTTAGAGAAATGTTAACAACTAAAGGCTTTAATATAATTGGCGAATTCAATTGTGTAGGCTTTAATAATAACAGTTTTCTAAAAATAATTGGCGGAATGAATAAAGGAAGGCCAAATAATGACGATGTAAGGCAAGCGGAAGAATTTGCGGGGAATTTATTGTATAATGTTATAGATGAACGGCTCTCCGGCCGGGACATCTAATCTTCCATGGAGAAATAATACTCCGGTGAATATGAGGAAACCGTCTTCCCGCCATTCGGCATGGCCGTTCGGTAATTCAATCGCTGGTTGGTCTTCCCCCTCAATGCCGGTTTCCGTGCCGCCCACCGTGGCCCCCAAAAAAAGCCGCCTCCGATACGTGAAACCGGCGCCCCGCAGAGAGGCGTCATACCGCCCTATTGAGCAATATCCACCTGCACGAAGTGCCGGACGGCGGTTTGTAATGGTGGTTCGGCGATGTTAAAGGGGAATCCGTCATGATGCGTTATGCGGACGATGCAGTCATTGGGCGTGAGAAGAAGGAAGATGCCGGCCGGATTAGGAAGGCATTGGCCCTCCGGTTTGCGAAATTACGGGCGTTACCGCTTTTCCCGCTCTTCTTTTTGGTGTAATATAAATATATATGGATATAATAACCCTTGGAAATGAGCTTTTACGGCAGAAGGCGGAAACGATTAGACCTATAGACGCCTCGTACAGAAAAATAGCCGGGGATATGATTGAAGCTTTGCATGAAGGCAGGGGGGTCGGCCTTGCGGGTCCCCAGATAGGACTTATGAAGCGGATTTTCGTGGTCCATGTTGAGGGCGATGAACCCAGGGTTTTTATCAATCCCTCAATTATCGAAACTTCCCGGGACATGGTTAAATGCGAGGAGGGCTGCCTTTCCATACCCGGACTTTGGGCCGATGTGATCCGGCCTTCCGCGGTGCGGGTTCAGGCATGGAACGAAAAGGGAAGGCCGTTTACCCTGGAAGCCGGGGGAATTCTTGCCCGGGTGATACTCCATGAATACGATCATCTGGAAGGGATACTCTTTATAGACCGGATTTCCGAGCCGAAACGGAACAGGATTTTGGCGAAATTCGAGAAGATGCAGCGGGCCTAGATGCGGACAGGTACCCGGATGTACATGCGTCTGCTTTTTGCGGGGAGTCCGGAAATAGCGGTTCCGGCGCTGGAGGCCCTGACCGCGCCCGGCATGGAGGATGTGTGCGAAGTTGTGGGGGTACTCACCAACGCGGACACCCCCAAGGGACGGCGCGGAACGCCTGAACCGACCGCGGTGGGAACGGCGGCGGCGGCGCTGTCGGCGGCCATGAGGGAACGGGGAAAATCCGCCGTTACGGTGCTGAAACCGGAAAAGCTCGATACGGAGGCCCGGGAAGCGGTTACCGCCCTAAAACCGGACCTCCTGGTCTCTTTCGCTTACGGCAGGATCTTCGGCCCTAAGTTCCTGGGCCTCTTCCCGCTGGGGGGAATCAACATACACCCTTCCCTGCTGCCCAAGTATCGGGGATCCACCCCTATTCAGGCGGCCATCCTGAACCGGGATGCAGAGACGGGGATCAGCATACAGCGGCTTGCGCTCCAGATGGACGCCGGAGACATCCTGGCGCAGGAGCGGTTCCCGTTGACGGGCCGGGAAACCGCGGCGTCTTTAGGCGGGATTGCGGCCCATAAAAGCGCGGCCCTTGTGACCTCCCTTATCCGGGAACTCGCCGAAGGCAAGACTACCGGCGTTCCCCAGAACCACGCCGGGGCGGTGTACTGTCATCTTTTAAGGAAAGAGGACGGGCGTATAGACTGGAACGCCGGCGCCCTGGAAATAGACGCCCGGATCAGGGCTTTTACGCCCTGGCCCCTCAGCCTGACCCGTCACGGGGAAGCGGACCTCTATATCCTGGAGGGCCGGCCCCGGGAAGGAGAAGCCGCGAGTCCCCCGGCGGACCCGCCTGGTACGGTACTGGGAGTAGACAAAGACCGGGGTATCTTGATACAAACGGGGAATGGGATTTTTGCGGCCGAAAGGCTCCAGTACCGTACCAGGAAAGCCCTGGACTGGCGTTCTTTCTTAAACGGCGTTCCGGGATTCACCGGGTCCCGGTTAACCTGATTGCTCCAGAGGTAGTCATGTCGATATTCAACAAATTTAATATGGATTCCGTGGAAGGGTATGTGGCGGGCCGTCTGAGACTCTTCATTTCCCTGGCCCTCGGCCTTCTCTGCTTTATGGGGATAGCCGCCGTCGCGGTCTTCTTTATAGCCCTTAGAGGGGCCGAAGAAACCATGACCCCCGACGTGCGGGGCAAGGATCTTACCGCCGCACTGCTGGAATTACAGGTTAAGGAACTCTATCCCCGGATTCAGCTTAGGTATTCCCAGTCGAACCGGGAAAAAGGGATCATTCTGGAACAAGACCCCCTGCCGGGAACCATCGTCAAGGCGGGCCGCCGCATCCGTCTTGTGGTAAGCCAGGGGGCGGTGATCAACACGGTGGAAAATTACAAGGGCAGAAACATAGACGAAGTAAAGATGGATCTGAGAACCCTGTTTGCCCTAGCCGCCAGCGTTGCCGGAGAACCCGCCGGGTGGGAACAGCCCTTCTTTTCCCTGAAAGAGCCTTTTATGTACGAATTTTCCCCGGAACCGGCGGGAAC
>JAIRSL010000086.1 GCA_031255475.1 Treponema sp. | reverse complement strand
TGCTTCCTTCCGCAAGGGCCGTGTTGTTCCAACTGAGGGTATAGTCCGTTACGGGGGCGGTGGTGTTGTCGGAATACGAGGCGCTTACTTCCAGCCCGGCGGAACTAAACGCGCCGCCTGCGGTGTAAGCTGTCACGGCGGGCGGGCTTGTGACGCTGATTCCGGTAAGGGCGGCGGTGGTGACGGTAATGGTAAACGTAGCGGTCCGGCCCTGCCAACTCACGGTAACGGTTTTGCTCCCGGCTTCGGCGGTAATCGCCGTGCTTCCTTCCGCAAGGGCCGCGTTGTTCCAACTGAGGGTATAGTCCGTTACGGGGGCGGTGGTGTTGTCGGAATACGAGGCGCTTACTTCCAGCCCTGTGGAACTAAACGCGCCGTCTGTGGTGTAAGTCGTCACGGCGGGTGGGCTTGTGACGCTGATTCCGGTAAGGGTGGCGGTGACGGGATTGACCGGTTCCGCACAGTTCGTGAGACCCAGGGAAAAAATAAAAGCGAGGGTTCCGAAAAAAATGTTCTTTAGAAGTGAATGATCCTTAATAAACCATAAGGGGGGGGGGGGGTGATTGACGCCACGGACTTTTTCAATCCGTCAGGAGAAATTTTCACCTCTCCCAAAGAAAACGGTAATTTCATTTTTACTCTCCTTTTCTTATAATTCTTATAAAATAGACGCGCGTCCCCAGAGGACAATTCAGTATACCACATAATGATATAAGATGAGAAGAGGCCGCTTGCTAAAAAAGCAGGGTTTCTGCATTTACTTTTTCCACTTCGAAAATTCACTAAATCCGTGATATTTGAGCTTGAACAAGCTCTTGAAAAAAATTCTACCGCGAATAAGTCAAAAAAGTAAGGAAAAGAGAGATTTTCTCTTAAAACTTCTTTGACTTCTTTAACTGCGAACCAAAGGTTCGATTCGACATGGCAGTTAAATCTCTTCAATAGAGGCTTTCCCAAAACTTCAGTTTTTGGGAAAGCAACCGTGAAATTCGCGGTTTTGCAAGGCTGAAAGCCTGAAAAAACGCAAGAGCCTGTCCCAAAACCGTGCGCGTAGCGCACAGTCAATTAGTTTTGGGACAGGCTCAATATTTAACTCTTTTTCAATGATTTGAAAATAATTGCAGTGACCCTGGCCAAAAAAGCGGTTTTACGTTTATAAAAAATCTTCTGTTGAATTTGGGCGCATTTGCGGCGTAAACGCCGCAAACCGGGCTATCCGCTATTATAAGATTGGGGACGGGCAAAACCCGCCCCAATCTTATACCGCTTCTATCCCTTGCGCGGACAAACATTTATGGCTTCCTCCGTCCGTGCGGATATTCATCCGTACAGGCAGCGCCGGAACCGGCGCGAAGTGCCGTTTATTTAAGGGACGCCAGTTCCGCCCGGGCGCGTTTTTGTACGGACAGGGGACGGCCGTCCTCTCCCAATGCCACAAGGAGGCTGATCCCCGCCGCGCTTAAGGGAGGGCCGGAAAAACGGCAGAGCGCCCCGGCGGCCGCCGCTGTGGCAAGCAGGACCGTTTCTTCCCGGTACGGGGAAGGGGGAAAGATCAAGGCGTTGAAAGCCCTGAGCGCGTGTCCGCCGGGATCCACCCCTATACGGCCTATGGCTTCCGCCGCCGCCGCTTTGATCGCGCCGTCCCGGTCGCGGGTGTAAAGATCCGCCAGGAAGGGGATGGTTTCCCGTGACCCTATGTAACCCAGGAGCCGTACCGCTTCTACCCGGTGATCCGGTCTGACCGGCGGGTGGCGCAGGGTTTCCCGGGAAGGATTAGCGCCCATGCTATCGGCCAATTCCATGAGGTATGCGGTACACTCCCGTTCCCCGGCCCCCACGGTCCCGGCCCGTATCGTCCGGCCGATGCGGGCAAGCCCGGCCTTTACTTCCCCCTCGTCAAAGTTGAAGTACCGGTCCTCCCGGAAAGAAGGCCGGGGATCCGCGGTCCCGTAGTTCCCTTCCGGGATGCCGCCGTACAGGGAACGCCCCCGGCTCCTGACCCGTTCCTCAGGCCGGTAGGCGTAGAGTATCCAGTCCTTCCCGCCGGAATACAGGTAACCGTCATCGCTGAAACCGGGAACCGCTACGGCCCCTTCAATCCTGATGGTCCAGAGCCGCCTTCCGTCTTCGGCAAAACCCGTTGCTCCGGACGCGGAAAGGACGTAGATTCCCCGTTCATCGTAGAGCATCCTCACTTCGCCGGCGCTCCGTCCGCCTGTCAGATGCGTTTCTCCCGACCAGAGCGTCTCTCCGCCGGAAGACGAAAGCAGCAACAGCCTGCCGTTGGACAGGACTACCGCCGCCTTGTCCTTCCGGCCTTCGGCCGCCAGGGGAACGCCGCTCAGGGGGGGAAGGCTTACCGCCGGAGCGCCCCACCGGGAGAGGGAGGCGGACCCGTCCTCCGCAAAAATCAGGGCGGGATTTCCCTCGGGAACCGGTTCTCCCGGAGCGGGCGGAAAGGGGTCCAGGGGGACCGCCGCAACGGGCATAACCGCAAGGGGCCGGGTGACGATGCGCCCGAAGGGGCTTATTTCCACAAGTTCCCGATCCTCCAGAACAAGCAGGATGCCCCCCGCCCGGTCCAGCCTGGGGGGAAGAACCACGGGATGGGTCAGATACCGGGCCCAAAGGGGATACCCCGATGCGGTGAAGCACCGTACCCTTTGGGGGGTAAACACGAAGATCCTGCCGTCCCAGCCTACCAGAACCGGGGCGGAGACGGCGGTCCCCAGGGCTTTCCGCCACAGTTCCCGGCCCGCCCGGTTTACCGCGATAAGCGTACCGTTGGTCCGGCAAATGTAGCTGGTCCCTTCGGGAGAGCGGGTAACGAAGGGAACAAGGCGGCCCCGTGCGTTGTACTTCCACAGTAATTCCCCCCGGCCGGAATAAGAGACCAGGTTCCCGCCGTCGCAGACCACGGTCACCGATTCCGCCTGAACCGCGGGCGGCCCCAGCACCGCCCCTCCCGGGGCCTGCCGCCAGACATACGAAAGCGTCTCCTGGGCCGCCAGGGGAAGGGCAAGATACAGGAAGATGACGAACGTCCATGCGGAAATACCGTACACGAAAGACCGCCTTATCTCCTTAGGGGACGCCACAGGGATTCTCCGGCAAAGACGGCGGGCGCAAAGGGTCCTCTTTTCCCCGGCGGACAAAGATTGCCAATGTTTCGATATGCGCCGTCTGGGGGTAAAAATCGTAGAAGGCGGCCGATTCAAGCCCGTATCCGCCGGAGAGGAGGACGGCGGCGTCCCGGGCCAGGGTAGCGGGGTCGCAGGATACGTAGGCCAGGAGGGACGGGCCTTCTTCCGCAAGCCATTGTCTGAGGGAAGGGGAAAGCCCCCGGCGGGGGGGATCGGCCACGGCAAAACTGTAGGCGGCGGAAGCGGCGCGGCGTGTTTCCCGTACCCACTCCTCATCGGTAAGGGGAAAGTACCGCCCGGAAGAGCCGGAGACATTTTTCCGGGCCAGGTCCAGGGCGGCGGTATCGGCTTCCACCAGATCCACGCGGGGAAACCGTTCCCCCAGAAAGGCGGCGAAGGTTCCCACGCCGCAGTAGATGTCCGCAACAGGCAGGGAAGGATCCGCCCTGCCCGCCACGACGCGCAGGTCCGCGATGAGCTTTTCTAAAACGGCCGCGTTGCTCTGGAAGAACGCCCCCGGGTCCATGAGGATCTCCCGGTCCAGAAGGCGGACCGCCGCCGGCCCGTCCTTCCCCTCGCAGAGCAGGACGCCGTCCCGTGCATAGACCGTAAAACGGCGTCTCCCTTCCGGCGCGGCGATACTCTTGCCGGCCAGGGCCTGCCGGATTCCCCCGTCCGCCACGGGACAATCATCGAGGGGAAGGATCTTCCCGCTTTTCCGGGCCTTAAACCCCGGCCGGTTTGTGCCGGGCATGACGTGAAACTGGACGCGGTTCCGGTAACCGTATTCGGGGGACGGGACGGTCTTTACCGGCGGCGGACAGGCGATACCCCCGATGCGGATCAGGGCATCCCTGAGTATCCCCGCTTTTTCCCGCAATTGGGACGAATAATCGAGATGCTGGAGGGAACAGCCGCCGCAAGCCCCGTAGAGAGGGCAGACCGGGACACGCCGGTCCGCCGAAGGTTCCCGGATTTCCCTAAGTTCTCCCCGCGCCCAGGTCTTATGGACTTCCGTGATCCTGCCCGAAACGAGGTCTCCGGGGGCGGTATAATCCACAAAGACGGTTTGTCCGTCTATACGTACTATTCCGGCGCCCCCGGCCGCAAGGCGTTCCACCCCGGCGGTAAAAAAATCACCCATTATCATTAATAATTTTAGTATATCATCATTGCCAGAGTAATATTAGTAGGAGTACAATAGGTATATGAATGGATCGGTATCGGCTCCCGGTGAAGATTTTGAGGGAGAATGGTTTCAGGCAGATGACGGAACCCGGCTTTATTTACGGCGTTGGATCCCATCGGGAAAACCGTTAGGGGCGCTGCATATTGTACACGGTATGGCCGAACACGGCCTCAGATACGACAGGTTTGCCCGGCGTCTTACCGGAGAGGGCTTTGAGGTTTGGGCGGCGGATATGCGGGGCCACGGAAAGACCGCGGACCCGGCGGTAAACGATCCCGGCAAGGGGGGTCTGCTGGGTCACTGCGGCGACCGGGACATCCCCAAACGGGTGGTAGACGACATTGAAGCGATCAACCTCAGGATCAGGGAGATCCTGCCGGATCAGCCTCTCTTCCTTATGGGACATTCCTGGGGATCGTTCCTCGTTCAGTATAATATCGAAGAATACGGCAGGCATATTTCCGGCTGCATACTTTCGGGAACCAGAGGGCCCGGCGGCCTTAAGATAAAGACGGCCCCCGCGCTCATGAAGGTGATTGCCGCCTTCAAGGGCTGCCGGAAGAAGTCCGAACTGGCCTTTGCCCTGGGAGACAAGCCCTATAACCGGCCTTTCCGTCCGAACAGAACGCCCTTCGACTGGCTTTCCCGGGACGAGAAAGAAGTGGATATGTACGTTGCCGATCCCCGGAGCGGTATGCGCTGTTCTTCGGGCTTTTATCGGGACCTGGTAATCCTCCTCAACCGGATACACCGGAGCGAACAGATGGAGCGCATACGCCGGGACCTGCCCATCTACGTGTTCGCCGGCAGCGCCGATCCTGTGGGGGACATGGGCGCAAGCCCCACCGCCCTGGTAGACGTCTACCGTTCCCTTAAAATCCGGGACCTTGAATTCGTGTTATATCCCGATGCCAGGCATGAAACCTTAAACGAAACCAACAGGGACGAAGTTACGGGAGATCTTATTGCCTGGTTGAAAAAACATATATTCTGAGGCTTTCCCAAAACTTCAGTTTTGAGAAGGCCCTCCTAAAAAACGAGAAGGCGGACTTTGTGCGAATCAGGTACGGTGCAACGCAAGACGGGCGTCCAGTAAAAAAGGCCATAGTCTATACCAGGGACGAGCATTCTATCAGGCTTGACGCGGTGGATAAGGACGCCGTGTATATTGTGGAACGCCTTAGGGCGAACGGGTACGAAACCTACATCGTAGGCGGCGCGGTACGCGACCTTATCCTGGGCAGGCATCCCAAGGATTTTGACATCGTAAGCGCCGCCAGCCCCGCACGGATAAAGAGAATATTCCGGAATTCCCGTATCATAGGCCGCCGTTTCCGCCTGGTCCACGTGTATTTCGGCCCCAAGATATTCGAAGTATCCACGTTCCGATCCCTCAAGGACGGGCCTACCAGCAACACCTACGGTTCCATAGAGGAGGATGTGCTGCGCCGGGATTTTTCCCTGAACGCCCTTTTCTACGATCCCCTCAAAGAGATAGTGGTGGATTACGTGGGAGGTATGAAGGATATACGGGAAAAGCGCGTCAGGCCCATTATCCCCCTTTCGGTGATTTTCAAAGACGACCCGGTCCGGATGATACGGGCGGTCAAGTACGCCGCCGCGACATCCTTCAAGCTGCCCTGGCGCCTCGTCTGGAAGCTCCGCCGCCAGGCTCCCCTGTTGTCCGGGATTTCCCCCTCCAGGCTCACCGAAGAGATACTGAAGATCGTCCACTCCCCCTATGCGGCGCGGATCATCGAAAACCTGGAGTTCTTCGGCTTATACGGGTATCTCCAGCCGGAGGCCTCGGCCCTGCTGCGGCGGGATACTTCTTTCCGTTCCCGGTATATAAAGGGCTTTGCGGATCTCGCGCTCAAGGCCGAAACCGTCCGCGCGCACGGAGAAAGCATGGCGGTCCTCATCCGGGACTTTCTGGAAGAGACCATTGACTGGGAAGGGGGAATCATCGAAAACTACAAAACCGCCTTTCTTGAGGCCCGCCGTTTCGTCCTTCCCATGAACCCTCCCCGGGCCGAACTGGATCACGCAGTCAGGCTTATCTTCGGCGAACACGGCCTTACGGTAAAAAAGTCCCGTTTCCTCCTTGCCAATGCGCGGCAGGCGGATCCCCGGCTTCTGGAGGAAACCCCGGAAACCGCCGTCCCGGTTCCCGAAGGGGAACCCAAGAGACGACGCCGCCGGGGAAGGCGGCGCGGGAAAGCCGCCGGCGCGGGACGGGAAACGGCAGCCCTGCCATCGTCCTCGCCTGTGGAAGATCCGGGGGAATGACGGCCGCGCCGAGGCAGGATATTCATTTTCCTTTCCAATATTAATTGAAAGTGCGCTAAACGTGCACGGTTTTGGACCAGCCTTGATTTATAGGCCTATTTCAATATACTTCTCCATCTTCCGTAAGAATTGAATGAAAAACCTTTGTATATTGTAAATCTCTTTTCTTTAAAAGAGCAAAAATTGTATAAACATCGGATTTATCTATATTTTTAATTTCCGCGGCATATTCGCAGGTAACACCAAGAGAACGGGGGACGGGAACAACGCGGCAGGATAGGCCTGCCGCGATTATAATTTTTTCGCATAAAAATACAACGGAGAATTTTTTAAACGTAAACAGCAAATTCATGCAATGGGGCCGTCCCGCTTCAGGCGGCGGCCTTCTTCGTCTTTGCCGTGGAAATAAGGGCGATACATGTTACCACCGCAAAACCGACGACGACGGCAATTTTTCCGTTGAAGGGAACTCCCTGCGGGGAAGCGGCAATATTAAAATTATGCGCGGAAGCTCCGGCAAGGAGGAAACCCAGCACGCAGACACCGGCATCACTGTTCCCCTCGCCCGACATAACCACCTGCCTGAGCGGGCAGCCGCCGATTAACACGGAACCGTAACCGGTAAGGGCCATCCCCAGAAAATTCCAGAGCGCGTCGGTGTGGGCGACGGGCTGTCCCTCGAAACCAGGTTTAAAATTGCCCAAGAGAAGATTTCCCGCAAGCGCCGCGACGAAAATCGCGGCGTATCCAAAAAACATCTGCGGGTTTTTTATGAGGATAATATTGCGGATACAACCCGACATACAGAGGCCGCTGTGCTGAACGGCCGCCCCGATGATAAAAGCGGCGGCAATCGAAAACAGAATTGGCCCGTGCATTGAGCCCACGCCTTCCGCGCTGAATTTAATAAAGGCGGGCCGCACTGCGATAAAGATAAGGAGCCCTGCGGCAATAAGCGGCATAATAAGACCGTTTGCGGTTGACCTGTTTTCAGCTTCCCCTAAATCGAAGCCTTTACGTAAAAAAACGCTGCCAAGGGCGATGCCCGAGGCAAAACCCGCAAGCCCCACCAGCGCGTTAAGATCGCCTCCCCCCAGGCGCAGCACAAGACGCAACGGGCAGCCAAGGAAAACAAGGGCGCCAATCATCACGAAAAAAGCGATGGCAAACCGGGCAAGCGGTGCGGAACCTCCCCGCCCTTTCCACCGGCCTTTAAGCAGGGAAAGAACGAAGGCGCCAAGCAGAAAGCCGGGAATCTCCGGGCGCAGATACTGCACCGCCGCCGCGCCGTGCAAACCGAGCGCACCCGCCGTATCGCGGATAAAACAGGCCACACAGATCCCCATGTTTTTGGGATTGCCCGCGTTGGACAGAGCCACCGCAAGTATTCCAATGCCAAGACCCGTTCCGAGAAACCAAAAGAGGCTGCTGTCTTTTTTATTTTTTATCGATGCAGTCATAAGAATCCTCCTGTTTTCGCGTTATAAATTAGAAACGCCTATTTTTCACGATTTTTTGTCGATTTCGATTCTAATTCGATCTCTTTAAGTTTATCATAAATTCCACTTTCGAAGAGTTTATCCTCATAAGCCGCCATGCTCATAACAACCATATCGCCATACCCGTTCTGTGTCAGAAAAACAGACTCTTGTGTTTCATGTACTGCTTTAGATATTTCAGAAAAATTATTACGCAAATCGGAAACAGGCCAAATATGGGACATACCATCTCCTTAAAATATATTTTTAATAATAATGCTAAAGTGTCAATGACAAACGCATAGGAATTTTTAGCCGCGGACCAGGCAGACCCTCACTTTGGTTTGAAATTCAGAAGAAACCAAAGGTTTCAGGACCGTGGTTTTTCCTCTTTTCCAGTCGATACGAAAGATATTGCCGCCGATGGAAGCCCATATTTCAATCACGGCAAAGGAGCATTTTACAGCCATTTGAGGCTGTTCCAAAACTCCCCGCAAGTACCGGCGATCCTCGCCGGAAAGCCCGGAAAACGGATTAGGGGTAATCCGGATCCTGCAAAGACTTACGTAATGACCCTAGACGGAATCGAACCGCCAACCCACGCCTTAGAAGGGCGTTGCTCTATCCGATTGAGCTATAGGGCCGTTTTCCTCCTATTATGGACAGCGTCTTACTTGGTATTTGCCCGTAAACCCGGGCAAACGCCGCAGAAAAACACGGATATATGAGACTGGTCCAAATCCGTGCGCGTTAGCGCACAGTCAATTAGTTTTGGAACAGACCCACATTATAGAGGATATGCGGAATTTGGAAAAGAGCCCGGAGGCTTTTCCGGGGCGGCGGAACATTCGCTTTGCCCGGAACCCGCAGCCCCGCTTATCTTTTTGCGGGCCGGAAAAAGCCGAAAAGACTGCCACAGAATCCCCCCGCAATATGGGCGAATTCAGAGATGGTATCGGCCCTGAAGGAATTGATGAGCTCCCTTCCCACATACAGTACCAGGATCAGAATAAAGGTTAGGGGAATTTCCCCCCTGTTGAAGTTGGTAAACGAAGCCAGCAGTATCATCATAAAGACCACCCCGGAAGCCCCAAGAAGAGAACTGGAAAACAGGAAGGTGTTCAGGGCCCCGGTAACCAGGGCGGTAACGGCGATCATCATCAGGAGGGCCCGGGAGCCGTAGTTTTCTTCCAGAATGGGACCGATGAGCAGAATAAAAGAAAAATTGGAGAGAAAATGATTGATGTCCGCATGTCCCGCCACATGGGTAAAGAGCGTTACCCAGCTTCTGATACTCCCCGGATGAAACCCTCCCCGGCCGGAGACCATGAACCACGTCCGGATAAGACCGTGGAACAAGGTCTGATTCAGGATCAGCGCCGCGGCGCTGATAAACGTAAAGGTAAGCGTTGTGGGAGCGTTATATTTTATCTTCATACGTACCAATCCTTATATGAGCCAATTCCAAAACCAATTGACCGTACGCTAAACACACAGGGTTTTGGGACAGCCTCATATTACTAACTAAAAACATATCGGACGCACGCCGGGCCATTATTCCCGCACGGCCGCCCCGCACATCGGTTCTTCATCCGTTCCGCCCAGTTCAAGCTGTACCGGACAGTGATCCGAGCCTCGGACATCGGGCCGGATGATCGAACCGCGTACACGGCTTATAAAACCGGGGTCCACGCAGTGATAGTCGATTCTCCACCCTACGTTCCGTTCCCGTGCGCCGCCCCGGTAAGACCACCAACTGTAGTGCCCCCCTTCTCCGGGCCGGAAATGCCGGAACGTATCAATGAACCCCGCGCCGGTAAAGGCGTCCATCCAGGCTCGCTCTTCGGGAAGGTAGCCGGCATTCCCCTCGTTTTCTTTAGGCCGGGCCAGGTCTATGGGCGTATGGGCTATGTTGTAATCCCCGCAGAGAACCAGTCGCCGGCCTCCCGCAGTCAGGCTGTTGCAGAGCTCCATCATGGCGGCGCAGAAATCCAACTTATATCCCAGCCGCACGCCCGCGTCCTGGGAATTGGGAAAATAGGCGCAGATAAGAACGAAATCCCCGTAATCCGCCACAAGCGTCCGCCCTTCATCATCGAAAACCCCTATACCCAGGGGCTTTACATCCACGGGTTCGGTTTTGCTGTAAATAGCCGTTCCGGAATAACCTTTCTTTTTGGCGCTGGCCCAATAAGAAAAATAGGGCTTTCCCGTCTTGTCCTTAGGGCGGATCAGGTCCGGGGATAACTGATCCGGGGCGGCTTTGGTCTCCTGTATGCAGAGGATATCCGGTGATTCGTCCTGCAGCCACTGAACAAATCCGCGCTTTTCGACCGCCCGTATTCCGTTGACGTTCCACGAAAGTATCTTCATACGTTTAACCCCTTTTTTTAGAGTAGCATGTTACCTGTCCTTAGCCAATGCCTGCGACACGGAAACCGTTCTACAAAACGGTACGCGGTTCCCGCCCCGGAGAGAGAATGGAATGGTATAGAAGAAACCTTTCTCAAAGATATGAACAGGTTCGGCGGAACCGTCACATATATATGATATGATCCGGCATCGCATGTCCTTCTAACAGTTCTATGTACTTATACCGGCTTAGCTCCCTTAGAATTTCCTGTGCGCCGCTTCACCTTCCCATACAAGATTTTCATCCTATACTTTGGTACGATTACGATGCGGTGGCTTTGCCTTCCGGCGATGTTATCCGTGGTCCTTCGGGGACCGGAAATTTTTCGTCTTAATTTCCAAATGACTGTTGCTTTTCCGTTCTCTTTATTGTTATTGTATATGTTAACGACCGTTCGGCAACATACGGGCGCCGGTTTCCGAAAAGCCGGGGGTACGGTTTTATGACCAGGGAAGATATTATTACGGCGGCCTTCCGGGTGTGGGGTCGGGATCTGTATCGCACTACCAGTTTGACTCAACTTGCCGGGGACTTGGGGGTTACCAAGCCGGCCCTGTACCGGCATTTTCCCCATAAGCGGGCCCTGCTGGAAGGTATGTATGAATGGTTTTTTGACGATTACACGGCATATATCAAGGCCGGTTACGATGACGCCGTGGCGGCCGGTGATTCGGTGGAGGGTATGCTGATTCTGGGAAGGGCCGTTGCCCGGTATTACTGCCGCAACATGGACGTTTTCCTCTTCTCCCTTATCCAGGTATACGGCAGTCAGGACCAGGGGTTCATAACGGACAAACTGGCCGAACGGGGTATAGATATGAGAAAACTGCGGTTTCCCCCCGCGCCGGACGGCTCAGGTGCGGAAGGGGAAACGCCCTATCCTTCCCTGCTGCGGCTTATCACCGTAACCCTGATGTGTTGGACGGCGTTCTATCATAAACACCGGATTGAGGCCGGAACGGGGGACGCGCCGTATTCCGCGTGTAATTGGGACGCCGCGCCGTCTTCGGAAGAAGACCTGAAGAACGCGGTTGCCGGGATGGAAGAAAAAATCCTGAACGGCCTGGGGTTTGACCGGGCCCGGATTGACGGCCTGGATTACGAAGACCTTGAGCGGCGTGTAACCGGGCTTATTCCGGAAAATATCGAAGACGACGGCCTGTACAGGGCGGTGGCGGAGGTCCTGGCCGAAGCGGGGCCCTGGGATGTTTCCATGGACATGGTTGCCCGCCGGTCGGGACTGTCCAAGAGCGGCCTGTACGCCCATTTCAGGAACAAGCAGGACATGATCCGGCAGTATTTCGGGACCGAGTTTGAACGGATCATAGCGTCCGCCGGCGCGGGGAAAGCCGGATCGACCGTGCCCGAGGAGCAGCTTTACCTGGCGATTATCGCGATTGCGGATTACTTCCGCGGCCGCCCGGAGATCCTCCTTGCCCTGGACCGCCTGAGAACCCGAAAGCCGGATATGGAGATTCCCGAACCGCCCCTGTTCTACCGGGTGTTCGCGGGTATCAACCTCATCGTCCCGGACGCCGGCTGTTCCGATGAGGGGCCGGAGGCTGTCCAGGCGCGGGAAGATATTTCCCAATGGATACTCTTCCTTATCGTTAATATATTGAGATCCGGAGAAGCGCCCGGCAATGACGCGGAAATGCCGGCGGCGGAGACTGTCCGGGCGCCGGCCTTCCGGTCCCGCTTTAGGGAGGTGGAAAATTCCAGCTTCAGGATTTTATACCGGTTCGTCGTATCGGGTATCCGCGGATTCGTGAAATGACGTTTCTGAAAACGGCGTTTTTTTAAGAAAAAAGGCCGAAAGGCGTTGATTGAGGGGCTAATGCAAGATATTCTTGCTTTTAGTAGTAAGCGGCGGAAAGCCGTCGGCGGCCGCGCGGTATGCGGGCCTATCGTTATGAATGACCGGCCGGATTCGGTATTGTACGTTCCGGCCGTCATTGCGGATCCGTCCGGAGAGGCGGGCCCGCGTAAGGAGTCGCTATGATCCGAATCGATCACGGCGCCATGCGATGCACCGGGGGAAACTCCGGAATTGTATGGCGGAAATCACGGTTTAGGGAAATGAGGGTTCAAAGGCCGTTTGAAGCCCCATTTCCGGCGCTCTGCGTCCTGCTGCTCATGCTGGCGGGGAACGCGGCGGTTTTCGCCGGGGGAAAGGCGGATAGGGGAAAGCCGCCGGATGTTGAAGCGCCTAAGGCTGAAACCGCCGGAGCGGGAGAAACATCCGGTCCCGAAACGCCCAAACCTGCCGAGATCCTCAGAATCTCGGCGGACGAGGCGGTTGACCGGGCCGTCAGAAACAACCTGCGCCTGGAATCAAACCGCGTTACCGCGGAAACCAAAAAACGGGCTTCCGATACGGCGTGGAACGTGTTCATCCCCAGCGTGACCGTGGGGGGCAGTTTGATCCGGGATAACACGGTAACAAGCGGCACTACGCTGATCCCGGTGGACATGGCAACATTAGCGCCGACGATTCCGCCGGGATCCCTCTATGGGGTTGTACCCTATTCCTACGAAGCCTCCCGGTGGCATGTGGCCGGGTCCATTCAGGCATCCCTGAATGTCAATTTCGCCATGTTCGAAGCCATGAAGCGTCTGCGGCTGGATTATGAGGGCGGGCTCCTGAGTTACGAGAAGGCCAGGGCCCAGCTTGAACGCGATGTCCGCAAATCCTACTGCCAGATGCTCCTTCTCCAGGAAAACATCGCCTTGCTGCGGGAAAACTACGAGGCCGCGGAACGGCGGGTTGACATGACCAGGGCGAATTACCAGGCCGGGCTGGTTCCGGAACTGAGCCTTTTGCAGGCCCAGGTTTCCGTGGAAAACATGAAGCCCGCCATGGATCAGGCGGAAAACGGCCTCAAGGTGGCAATGGCCCAGTTCGCCATGAACCTGGGGCTGGACTACGATACCCGGTTTGAACTCATGCCCATGCAAGAGGGGCTTGATTTTATTCCCCTGGACGTGGCGGAACTGATCCGGCAGGCGTCGGCGAACAGGCCGGAAATTCAGGAACTCAGGCAGAACATTCTGGTTTTGGAGAGCACCAGGAAGGCAACGAAGCAGCGGATTTATACGCCGACATTGAGTTTAAGCTGGAACCTGAATTCCGCCTTTACCCAGAATCCCTGGAAGGACTCCTGGTTCGACAAGGACCGCTGGAATCAGTCTGGTTCCCTTACCATTGCGCTGGGCTTTCAACTGAACAGCCTTCTTCCCTGGGCCGCGGATGGCCAGAGCATTAAAAACTTCGACGACAACATCCGCAGCCTCAACATCAGCCTTGCCCAGGCGGTCCGGGGAACGGAACTTGAGATTTACAATACCCTTCTTTCGCTGGAAAGGATCAGGACCACGGTGGAAGCCCAGAAATACACGGTGAATTTGGCGGAACGCTCCTATAGATTAACTGAAGAAGCCTACCGGGCCGGCCTGACCGAATTGCTGGAAGTTCAGAACGCGGAACTGGAACTGCGTAAGGCCCGGATTGGCGTGTCGGAACAGAATTTCGATTATATACAGGGTCTTATCGATCTTGAATATTCCATGGGGGTCCCCTTTGGGACTTTAAGTTCGAGCGCTCATACAGGAGAAGAAGAATGAAAAGTGCCGTGAATACGCCCGCAAGACCGGGCATGGTTTTTCTCTATATGATTGTAATTGCCTCGGCCCTGTCGTTTTCAGGCTGTGAACAGATAGGCGCGATTAGGGAACGGATCGCCGGCCGTAAAGATCAAGCCGGACCCGAGGGCGCTCCCGCTGCCCGTGAGCGGGCGGTCTTCGCGGTGAACACCACTACCGCGGCCCAGGGCCAGATTCGGGACTACCTTGCCCTTTCGGGGGACATTGTCGCGGGATCTACGGTTGACGCCTATTCCGACGCGACGGGAAAAATCACCAGGGTATTCGTGTCCATAGGGAGCCGGGTCAGGCGGGGAGACCCCATCGCGGAGGTTGACCCTTCCCGTCCGGGGATGACCTACGTGCCCGGAATTGCCACCGCGCCGGTGGCGGGAACCATCGTGGCCCTGCCCGCACAAGTGGGGATGACCGTAGCCCAGACCGTGCCCCTGGCCCGCATCGCCGCGGGGAACACCGCCTCCGGCGGCGGCCTGGAAATACGGCTTTATGTGGCGGAGCGGTTTATCTCCAGGATGGCCCCGCGGCTTCCCTGTGAGATCACCCTGGACGCCTACCCCGGAGAGGTCTTTCAGGGACGGATCACCGAGCTTTCGCCGGTGGTGGATCCCTCGTCCCGGACCATGGAGGTCAGGATCGGCGTGACCAATACTGATAACAAACTTAAAGCCGGGATGTTCGCCAAGGTGCGGCTCATTACCGAAACGAAAACCGAAGTTGTTAAGATTCCCGCCGCCGCCCTGTCGCGGCGTTTTGGGGAAAACTACGTTTTCGTTGTGGAAACGGACCCCGAAGACCCGGCGTTTCTTATATCCCGGAAACGGATAGTGGTTCCGGGGATTTCCATAGACGGGGAGTTGGAGATTCAGGAGGGCCTTAAACCGGACGATGAAGTGATCATCCGGGGCCAGACCCTTCTGGAGGACGGAACCCGGATCAACGTGATCGACCGGGTCGCACCGTTGAACGGCGGCAATTAAAAGGAGCGCGTCATGAGTTTTGCCAAAACGGTCGTCTCTCGGCCTACAACGGTTTTTATTATCTTTGCCCTTCTTGTCATGCTGGGGATTTTTGCCTTTGTGAACCTTCCCCTGGACCTCTTTCCGGAAATCAACCCTCCCTACCTGGTGGTCTATACCAGTTATACCGGCGCGGGACCCGAAGAGGTCGAACGGACCGTGACCCGCACGCTGGAAGCGGCCCTTTCCAGCGTGTCGAGCCTGGAAAACATCAATTCCACATCCGCCAAGGGTTCCAGCATGGTGATGATGGAATTTACCTACGGAACCGATCTTGCGGACGCCTCAAATTCCGTGCGGGACGCCCTGGAGCGGGTCAGGAACTACCTCCCCACCGGGGCGGAAGTCCCGCTCATCTTCAAGTTTGACCCCTCGATGATTCCCATTATGGGGCTTATGGTAACCGGAAACCGTACCCCCGAAGAACTGCGGGAGATCGCGGAGGATACCATTATTCCCCGTATAGAGCAGACGCCGGGGGTAGCCACTGCGTCGGTAAACGGCGGCCGGGAGAAAATCATCCGGGTAGAGATTCCCCAATCCCGGCTTGAAGCCTACGGGCTTACGGTCACCCAGATACAGCAGATGCTGGCGTCCCAGAACATGCAGGTTTCCGCAGGAACCATTATCGAAGGGGGCACGTCTTACATACTTACTACAATGGGCGAGTATACGTCCCTGGACGAGATCCGGAATACCGTCATTTCCTACAAGGGCGGCGGCGTTACTGCGGCGGGAGCGGATTTGCCCAGGCAGGTGTACCTGCGGGACCTGGCCGATGTGATTGACGGATTCCGGGACGAACAGAGTACCGTATTCGTGAACGGTCAATCGGCGGTCATGATGACCGTACAGAAGCAGAGCGGGAAGAATTCCGTTCAGACCGCGAAAGAACTGCGCACCCGCCTTACCCGCATCGCCAGGGAAATTCCTCAGGATATTAAAATTACCGAAACCTTTAATACCACCGATCAGATAGAAAATTCTATCAATGAGGTCGGTTCCAGCGCCGTATCCGGGGCGCTCCTGGCAATAGCGATACTGTTCATATTCCTCCGCTCCGTAAAGCCGACCCTGATCATCGGCATCAGTATCCCTGTTTCCATAGTCATCACCATCATGCTGATGTATTTCGCCGGCCTTACCCTGAACCTCATGACCCTGGCGGGCCTTATCCTGGGGGTAGGAATGCTGGTGGACAATTCCATCGTCATTCTGGAAAACATTTATCATTACCGGGAAAAAGGGGCCAAGCTGACCACGGCGTCGGTACTGGGTACATCCGAGATGTTCACCGCCATTGTCGCTTCCACACTTACCACTATCTGCGTGTTCCTTCCCCTGGTGATGTTTCAGGGCCTTCTGGAAATGGCGGGAGAAATGTTCGCGGGCCTTGCCTTTACGGTAGTCATTTCCCTTTCGGCTTCCCTGTTTGTAGCGGCTTTCCTGGTGCCGGTCCTTTCAAGCCATTACTTCCCGCTGGTCACCCGGAAACAGAAACCGCTGAGAGGGATTCTGGTCCCCATAGACCGCGTTTTTGGCAATTTTTTCAATAACCTGGACAACGTCTACCGCCGGGCTGTGGACAAAGTGCTGCGGCACAAGGCGGTAGTCATAACTGTTTTGCTGCTCCTCTTTCTGGGGAGCGTGGCGCTCATTCCGCGAATCGGCTGGGTCTTCATGCCCGCCCAGGAAGCGGACTCGGTGATTATCAACGCGACGCTGCCCCTAGGAACCCCCCTGCCGGAAACCGAAGCCGTTCTGCGGCGGATGGAGATCCTGGTACAGAATGAAGTGCAGGGTTATGAGCGCCTCGTGCTGAACGCCGGCGGCGGCGGGATGTTTAACTCAGGCGGCAGTAATTCCGGTTCCCTGCGCATCAACCTTCCGGCATACAAGGACCGCATAGACACCGCCGACGACATCAAGGCCAAAATGCGCGCCCACTTCAACGAATTCCCCGGCGTAACGTTTAATTTCTCCGGCGGGGGAATGGGAGGCGGCGGCATGGGCGGCAATCCCGTAGACATTGTGCTCAGGACCGAAGACCTGGTGAAAGGCAAAGCCATAGGAGAGCGCATCGCCGAACTCCTCAAGGATAGGATTCCGGAAGTGACGGAACCCCGGGTAAGCCTTGAAGACGGGCTTCCCCAAATCGAAATCCGGCTTGACCGGGACCGCATGTACGCATTGGGGCTCAACACGTATACTGTCGGCAATGAGATAAAGGCGGCGGTAGACGGCATCACCGCTACGCGGTACAAATCCGGCGGACACGATTACGATGTGGTGCTGATTCTTGCCGAAGCGGACCGGAGTACCCGGCCCGCGCTGGATCATATCTTTGTGAACAGCCAGATGGCCGGACGGGTTCCCCTCTCCCATTTTGCTTCTTATGTTGAAGGTACGGGGCCCATGAACATCAGCCGGGAAAACCAGAGCCGCGTCATTCACGTTACCGCCGGGGTTATTCCGGGGACCAAACTCAATCAATTAGAGGATAAGGTCCGCACCCTGGTCTCTTCGGAAATTCCTGCGGAAGAAGACGTACTCGTCGAATACGCCGGGGATAACGCGGACATGATGAAGATGATGGGCCGGTTTCTTCTGATCATCACGGTGGCGGTTTTTCTGGTCTTCGGCGTTATGGCAAGCCTCTTTGAGTCCTTCCGCGATCCCTTCATCATCATCTTTACCATACCTCTTTCGGTGATAGGCATTGTGGCTATTTACTTCTTTACCGGCGAGACCTTCAATATCCTTACCGCCGTGGGATTACTGGTACTGGTGGGGGTTATCGTCAATAACGGCATAGTCCTGGTGGACTACACCAACCTCCTGCGGAAACGGGGGCTTTCCCTCCACGACGCCTGCGTTGAAGCTGCGGGGAACCGGCTCAGGCCCATCCTGATGACCACCCTCACCACCATCCTGGGACTCGTGCCCATGGCCTTCTTCCCCGCCGAGGGATCGGAAATGGTGGCCCCCGTGGGCAAGACGGTGCTGGGCGGCCTTTCTTTCGGGACGCTGATGACCCTCTTCCTCATGCCCGCAATATACTACATTATGAACAAACGTTCCGATGAGCGGGCGCTCAAGGCCGAAGCCCGCCGGCAGCGTATCGCCGCCGGGCTGTCCAGAAAACAGGCCAAGGCCGGGGAGGCTGCACGATGATCCGTATAGAAATAGTCGCAAACCACTCGGTAGAAGAGAACATCCTTGAAGCCATGCGGGATGAAGGGGTGGGCAAGTTCTACACCAAATACCCCGGCATCTACGGGGTCGGTTCCGCCGGCCCCCGCATGGGAGACGCCGTTTGGCCTGAAGAAAATTTCGCCCTGGTGATCTGGTGCGAGGCCGAGGAAGCCCGCGGCATAGAACGGGCGGTGGCTAATGTAAAGGCCCATTTCCCCGGAGAGGGAATCAAGCTCTTCGGCCTCCCCGAAGCCCGGCAGACAGGGCCGGATCCGGCGGCCTGTAACGCGGTACAGGTGGCATTACCGCCGGCGGCGGTACAAGCGCCGGCGCGGCGGATACGAATGCCGCCGGGAGACGGGCCGGAGGATCCCAACGCCGAATGAAAAAGCCCCGCCTTAGGGCGGGGCTTTTAACTCTTCAATACAAAACAATAAAAAAAGCCGGACACGTTCCGGCTGTTTCTTAAACCCCTTTATTCATATGCTATATTTCTCTATGAAATAGGGCATGCTCCTTTTGAGCATCAATTATTTCTTTCGATTGATATACAATCTTGTCTTACTGATAATGTCTCGAATTTAGCCGGTACTGTCACTATACCGGCCCTGCCACTTCAGGCGGATTTTCCATAACGGCCTCCTACAACGACACTGTTTTACCAAAACCGCTATCTTTTTGATTCCAAAGGAACCTTTAATAACCCTCCTCTCTATTAATTATATCCCACCTTCCGGAAATTTCAAGCAAAAAAATAAAAAAAATGCCGTTATTTTATACCGGGATGACGGGCCGGGCGGTTAACGGAAACGGCGGGGCGCCGCCGTTTCCACAGGGTCTGCGGGTATTACTTCGCCAAAAGCCGGTTGAGCCGTTTTACGAAGTCCGCGGGGTCCTTGATCTTTACCCCTTCCACCAGGAGGGCCTGATCAAGCAGAACCCCCGCCACATCGGCGATACGCTCCTCATCGTCCGCGTCCTTAAGGCCGGCCACGATGGGATGATCGCCGTTGATTTCCAGGATCGGCTTAATGTCCGGCATCTCGGTCTGCCCCATGGCCTTGAGCATCTGGGCCATCTGTATGGAAGGGTCGTTTTCATCCGCCACGATGCAGGAAGGGGAATCGTGGAGCCGCCGGGAGAGTTTGACATCCTTTACCCGGTCGCCCAGGGCCTTTTTTATCTTTTCAAGAACCGGCCGGATCTCCTTTTCCGCCTTCTTATCCTTTTTCTCTCCCAATTCTTCATCAGCGCCGGCCCGGTTCACCGCTTTAAGCTCCCAGGTCCGGGCCTCGCTTTTGCCGTCCGTTCCGGGGGTTTCCTTCCGGTAACTGTGGAGGGAGGGGATAACGATGTCATCGATCTCATCGTCCATGATGAGGACTTCGATGCCCTTGGCGGTATATGCCTCAAGGAGGGGGGAAGCCCGGAGGGTTTTTTCATCACCGCCGGTAATATAGTAGATATGCTTCTGATCCTCTTTCATCCGGGACACGTACTCGGCGAAACTGGTCCATCCTTCGGCCTGAGTGCTTTTGAACCTGACCAGTTCCTGAATGGCCTCCCGGTTGGCAAAATCCTGATAGAGCCCTTCCTTGAGGGGGCGGTTGAACTGGCCGATAAAGGTCTCCCACTTCTTCCTGACATCTTCCGAACCGGAAACGGCGGTATCCGCCAGGGTCTTGAACTCTCCCAGCAGTTTTTTCACCGAAGCGTTCTTTATGTTGAGGAGTATCTTGTTCTGCTGGAGTATCTCGCGGCTCACGTTAAGGGGCAGATCCTCCGAGTCTATGATCCCCCGGACAAATCGGAGCCAGGTAGGCATAAGCTCTTTGTCGTCATCGGTAATGAACACCCGCTTAACGTAGAGTTTGACCCCCGGCTTGTAGTCCACGTTGTACATGTCGAACGGCGCTTTTTGGGGAACGTAGAACAAGGTGGAATATTCCAGGGTCCCTTCGGCCTTGGTATGGACGTAGAAGAGGGGCGGCTCCGTGTCGTGCCCCAACTGCTTATAGAATTCGTGGTAATCCTCTTCCTTGAGTTCCGACTTGGCCCGCCGCCAAAGGGCCGTCCCGGAGTTGATCCGGTCGGTTTTGGTCTTGCTCCCCTTCTCCTTCCCCTTGTCGTCGTATTCCTTCTCGTCGTAGGTAAGGTAAATGGGGAACGCCACATGATTGGAATACCGCTTGATGATGTCCTCGACAGACCAGCGGTTGGCGTATTCCTGCCCTTCTTCATTCAGATGAAGGATAACCGTCGTTCCCTGGGCGTCCCGTTGGGCGCTTTCTATATCGAAGCTGTCCTTCCCATCACTGGTCCACTTCCAGGCGGCATCTTCACCGGCCTTGCGGCTGACGACCTCTATACGGTCCGCCACCATAAAGGCCGAATAGAAGCCCACTCCGAATTGGCCTATAAGGTTGGAATCCTTTTTCGCGTCCACCGAGAGCTTCTCCAGGAAGGCCCTGGTTCCGGACCGGGCTATGGTTCCCAGGGACCCGATCAGGTCCGCTTCGTTCATCCCTATGCCGTTGTCCGACACGGTGAGGGTGGACGCCGCCGGATTATCCGTTTCTTTATGGAAAGCAATGTCGATGCGGGGGTCGAAACCGATGGATTTGTAGGCGTCGTCCGCCACGGTCAGGTATTTGAGCTTATCCAGAGCGTCGGAGGCGTTGGAGACCAGTTCCCGCAGGAAGATCTCCCGGTTGGAATAAAGGGAATGGATGATAAGGTGCAAGAGGCGGCTTACTTCGGTCTGAAATTGGTGCTGTGCCATGAAGAGACTCCTTTCTATAATTGAGATGTCGAAAATAAAAGGATTTGAAGCCTTTCCCAAAACTCCGGTTTTGGGAAAGTAACCTTGTATATAAAATAACCAGGACAAACTTCCTGAGGCAAGCAAAATTTTTGGAATGAACCGCGGGACAGGCGGATATTTGGTTCCCGGAGGAGCTATGGCCGCACGGCGCGGTAAACCGGGTGAACGATACCAGCGCGGGGGATAGGATTTTAAGGGTGACGTATACTATCATGAAGAACCCAGGAGCAAGCTCCGGGGTATGGACCACGCCTTCCAATCAATAATAGAATATGGCGCGTGTTCCTCTAAAGCACGCGGCCTTATCGGACAATCCCCGGCTCGTGAGAGACCCGGCCGGGTTCGACATATCCTCGCATAACAGGAGCTTTTATGGACGACAGCGCTACGGTTACCGGCAACCGGAAGACTCTGGCCGCAACCACCTTAACGGCCCTCTTTGCCGCCCTGATTGCGGCGGGGACCTTTATCTCCATACCCCTCCCCTTTTCTCCGGTGCCGGTTGTACTCCAGAATTTCTTTGCCCTCATTGCGGGGCTTATCCTGGGGCCTTTCCTGGGCGGACTTGCGGCAGGGCTTTACCTGCTTGCCGGGGCCGTTGGGGCGCCGGTTTTTGCCGGCGCAATCGGGGGCTTTGTACACTTCCTGGGCCCCACCGGAGGTTTCCTGCTGGGCTACCCCCTTGCGGCAATAACCGCCGGGCTTATCGCCGGCCGTCCCCGTCCCGGTACGCGGACCGCCCTGTGGCGCATCATCCTGGGCGCAACAGCGGGACTCCTCATCGTGTATGTGCCGGGGGTCATCCGGCTGAAATATGTCATCAACGGAACCTGGTTTCAGGCGTTCGTCTCGGGGTTCGCGCCGTTTATCATCGGCGACGCCGTAAAAGCGGCGGCGGCGGTCGTCGTCAGCCCCCGGCTGCGCCGGCTTGCGGCGGATCATCTCAATGGGTAAAAGAACACCGCCGCCGGATATTCGCCGATGACGGGCGTCCCTCTTTTTTCCATCCGGGGGCTCTCAAAGAATTTTCCCGTAAGCCGCGTTCAGGGCGGAGACGGCGTGAACCGGGCCTTGCGGGGCATCAACCTGGACATTCGGGAAGGGGAATGCCTTCTTATCGCCGGGTCCAACGGATCGGGAAAAACCATTTTGATGAAGATCATCGCCGGACTCGTGGAGCCGTCGGAGGGCGAGGTCCTGTTCCGGGGGCAGCCCCTCGCAAAGGCCGTGAACAGCCTGCGATCTTCCCTGGGACTGGTCTTTCAGGACGCCGACGCCCAGATCCTGGGAGAGACCGTAGCGGAGGATACCGCCTTTGGGCCCCGTAACCTGGGGCTGAACCGGGAACAGACAACGGAACGGGTGGACGCGGCCCTGCAAGCCCTGGGGATTGAGGACAAGCGGGATTTTCCCCCCCGGCGGCTTTCGGGCGGAGAAAAGCGGCGTCTTGCCGTGGCGGGGGTCATTGCCATGGGCTGCGGTACGGTCATCCTGGACGAGCCTTTTGCCAACCTTGACTGGCCGGGTGTTGTTCATGTCCTGGAAATCATCAGGGATCTTAAAGCCTCCGGTAAGACCGTCATTATCCTGACCCATGAACTGGAAAAGGTCCTGGCCTTCGCGGACCGCCTGGCGATCCTGCATCGGGGGACCCTGCGGGAAGACGGCGCGCCGGAAGAAGTCCTGGAGCGGCTCAAGCCGGAGTACGGCGTCAGGAATCCCCTTCACAGGTACAAGACGGTACGGGACTGCACATGGCTCGAATGAACAAGGACCGGGGAGGAATAGGGAAGCGCACCCCCTATTCGTACCGGCCCGGGAATTCGGCCCTTCACCGGCTGCCCGCCTGGGTAAAACTCCTGGCGCTCCTGGGTATCTCCACCGCCGCCTTTTTTGCGGGCTTCCCCGCCCTGGCCGCCGGAGCGGTCATCGTTACGGCCGGCGCTCTTTCGGCGGGAATACGCCCCTGGGAACTGCTCAGGGGCAGTAAGCCCCTGCTTATCATGATCGGCTTTGTCATCCTCCTCCGATCCATTGCCGGCGATTCCCTGACGTTCAGCCTTTCCGGATGCGCGGACGGCCTGCTCTTTGGGGGAACCATCCTTGTCTCGTTTTCCGCCGGGGCGCTCATGTTTTCCGTTACCACCATGACGGAACTGAAAGATTCTCTGGGTAAAATCGAACGTATTCTTCGCCTTCCCCTGGCCGCCGGGATAAAAAAACTGCCCTTCCCCTGGGCGCGGCGCGTTCTCTTTCATGTGGAACAGCCGCGCCTAAGCCTGGGGATCTCCCTCATGCTCGGCTTCCTCCCCCGCTTCTTCGAGGTCTGGGAATCGGTAACCGCCGCCTACCGCGCCCGTGCCGGAAAGCGGGGGATCTCCCAAATACCGGCGGTCATTCCCCCGGTCATAGAACAGATGATGGCCAAAGCCGGAGAAACCGCCTCCGCCCTGGAGTCACGGGGGTTCATGCTGAAATAACGGCGTTTTGCCGGCAAGGACGCCCGGCGCGGAGGAAAGCGCCGCGCCCGGATTCTTCCCAAATGCTAAAATTGACGCGGTCCTGCCCTTGACGTTATACCTACCATTCGGTATATTGGTTGCATGGATACCAGAAGCGCGATTACGGAAGCCGCCCTCGCCCTCTTTGCCCGGCGGGGCTATGAATCCACGGGCATCCAGGAAGTAGTAGACGTTGCGGGGATCACCAAACCGACCCTGTACTACTACTTTGGCAGCAAACAGGGGCTTCTGGAAGCGGTTGTGGCGCAATACGGGGCGGTCCTTACCGGGATTATCCGGGAAGAGGCGGAATACCGCCGCGATCTCGCTGCAAACCTGTCCGGGCTTTTCAGGGAAACCCTGGGCTTTGCCCTGGCGCACCGGGATTTTTTCAGGCTCATGATGGGCCTCTTCTTCTCCGCTCCCGAAACCGCCGCCTTTGCCGCCGGAAAGAAGCTCAGGGAAGAACTTGTTTCGATACTTGAAGCCCTCTTTACGGACGCGGGCAGGGATCACGGCAACATGAAGAACCGGCAGAAGATCTACGCCGAATCTTTCATGGGCCTCCTTGAAACCTGGGGTATCCTTGCGGTGAACAACGGAATACAAATGGAGGATCAGCTCCGGTACAGGATCATCCATCAGTCTATGCACGGGATTTTTTCGTAACACAGGTTACCTGGCAGAGCGGTTCCGGCCAATCCGCCGGGGACGGCTCTTCATTTTTTAACAGGACTATACCTAACGGTAGGTATACTTACAGGAGGCGTTATGACTTCGGAGTACAGAAGCGGCGTGGGAAACCGCGTTTTTTATCACATTTACCCGCTGGGATTTTGCGGGGCCCCGGCGCGGAATGATTTCCGGCAGCCGGCGGGAACGGGGCTTCGTTCCCTGGAAAGCCACATACCCC
>JAIRSL010000062.1 GCA_031255475.1 Treponema sp. | reverse complement strand
GCTCACCGGCCCGCCGGAAGGCGTGTGGATTCCCGGATAACAAGCTTGGGTTCGATAATGTGCTTAAAGGGCGGGTCCCCGTTCTTTTTTATAATATTCATCAGATCCGTCGCGGCGGTGCGGCCCATATCAAAAACCGATTGAGAAATGGTGGTCAATGGAATCTGGCAAATAGCGGAAAGGCGAATATCGTCAAATCCCGCTATCGCCGCCTGCTGCGGAATGGAAATACCCATTTCCAAAAAACGAACAATAATGCCGATGGCCACATAGTCATTGGCCACAAAAAGGCTGGTCTTTTTCGTTCTGATGGAATCATATTCTACGATCACCGGAGCAAGTTCATAGCCGTCTTTATATGTCTTTGCATTCGAGTACCGGGTAATCCGTACCGTCTTGGTATCCAGATGATCCACAAAGCCTTCAATGCGATCCCGTACCGACTGGTGATCAAAAACCGAAATAATGATGATCTGTTCGTGGTGCAGCGCATTGATGTGTTCCGCCATTAAGGTCCCGCCCTTGTAATTATCGCAGCAGACAAAAGAAATATCGGGATCATCGGATTTACAGTTCATAAGCACAAAGGGGGTTCCCGATCTCTTGAGTAATTCCACGGTTTCCGATTCCGGGGAAACGGGGGTTATCAGGATGCCGTCCACCCTGTTTTTTAAGAGGGACCGGATACCCTGTACCTCCCGCTCCGGAATCCATTGGGAACTCATTACCTGGAAAAAATAATTATTGGCCGAAATAACGTGGTCGATCCCTTCCGTAAGATCGATATAAAAATTATTCGGGAATTCATCCACAACCACCCCAATATTCTTAGTAGGCATTCCCGCCAACCCCTGGGCAAGAATATTAGGGGTATAGGAATATTTATCAATTATAGAAGAGATTTTTTCTTTGGTTTTTTCATTGACCAGATGAGGTTTTGATAATACCCGGGAAACCGTAGCCTTGGAAACCCCCGCTTCCTTAGCTATATCGGCTATGGTTATATGTTTCATCTTAATTGGGGGTATTATATACATTTTCGTCAATGTTGGAAACAACCTGGCCCAAGCCGTACGTAAACCCCGTCTTTTTGAAGGAAAGGCCGCCCCGCCAATACAGAGCGGCGCCGTCATCTTCAACCCAGAAGGATCCGGCCTCCGCCGGACTCGGCAGTTATCAGCTAATCGATGACGAACCGGCCGGGAGTGAACAGTTTACCCATGTCAATGCCGATCAGTGCGTTTTGGGCGGAAGAGCGCCGGTGATCCGGTGGAATTGAACAACCGGTTGAACCGGGCGATAGAGCGGCTCTTGAAAATAAACCGGGAAAAGGACAAAGTAAAACAGCCCCCCCGGTCAGGAGGCAGAACGGGCCGAAGCGGTCTGATTTCGGCTAGGGTTTAGTTTTGAGGAACCGGCCCCCTTTTCGGCCGGATTAATTTGGAGGCGGCGCGGAACCTTGCAAGCCTTGCGGTTCTATCGTATGCTTTATTGGGGAATATCATGGCGGAAGACATTTTTGACAGAGTATTTTCGTTCATTTCCGGGGATAACGAACCGGACGCGGAAAAGAGGAATTTTCTCAGACAGATACTGAGGGATATTAACGAGAACAAGTACGCGAAGTTTTATAAGACCCGTACTGAAGAACTTGAGCCGGCTTTTGCGCAGGTGCTGTACGAAATCTACAAGGTTATCCGTCCGGCCTCGGTTTTTGTCCGGGATCTTAACAAGTCGGCCCGGATACGCCAGCTTACGCTGGAAGTCTTTATGGACAAGCCGACTCTTGAGGCGGTCCGAAGGCTCAATCCCGAGATGATGGAAGAACGGATCAAGGCCACGCCTCCCAAAGAGCTTATTCCCCAGCTTACGCGGGAACTATCGGCCTTGGGCGCCGCGTTCGACGACACCCGGCTGCACGCGGTGAATGTTACCAACAACCAGATCGTTGCCTTTACCCGGTTCGTCACCTATCCGTTCTTTACGATACTGCAAAAATTCGACATCAATCTGCCTGAAGGACTTGAGGGGTATCAGCCTAAATTCGCGGCGATCAAGGCAAAGGACGGCCTCAAATACCTTGAAGACTTGCTTGCCATACTGGACCCCCTGAACCCCAACGAAAACTGGAAGACCGTTTTGGGAATACTGAGGCTGAGCAACGGGGGTATCGAGGTGCTCCTCCCGGAGCAATGGAACGCGGTAATCCGGCTGGTACGGGACATCCGGGAGTCGCACATCCTGGAACGGATCATCCAGTACACGACCCGGCAGCCGCTGTGGCAGGGAAAACCGAAGATCCCCAATGAACGCCTGGCCCAGACGTGGCTGGAAACCAAGCAAAACGAAGTCCAGCGCATCATCGACGATCTTACAACCAGGGAATGGAACGTCCATGTCCGGAGCCTGGCCCAAAGCATCTTCGGTTCCGCCGATACCGTCCGGCTGCAATTCTACACCGAAAGGGAAAGTGAAGTTCTGACCCGGAAAGGGCTGGAGGGGTATGTCTTTGCCTCGGGCCTCAATTATTTGGCGGCCTTTATCGGGGATTTTGTGGACCGGGAATTCCAGGATCTCTGCGAGATTCTCCTTATCAGGGGACAATGGACCACGGCCGCTTCGTCACGGGATATGTCCGAGGCTTTTCACGGCGTCAAGGAAATGTACGCCGGAATCGCCGAGTTGGACGAAACCCTGGGAGAAAAGGGCAAAAACGGCCCCCGGCTCAAAGCCGCCCTGGTCCGGGCCGACCAGGACCGGAGCCAGGCGCGTTATATCAACGCCATTGTCGGCGGCATCAACGACGAGGCCCGTGAATATCTGACCGCCGCCGCCGGGCATTTTACGGTTATAGAAAATCACCTGAAACAGGTGGTTGAGGATTTTGAAAAAAACCCGCATGAACTCATCATCAACTGGAAAGAATTAGCCTTGTTTTCCAAAAATCCTTTGGGACAGCGGCTTGAGGACGCGTATCAGAAAATCAGTTCTATTGTCCGGCTTCTGAATTGTTTCAACCAGCTTCCGGGAGGAGAATAAGCTATGTATTTGACCAAGTGGAATGCCCTACGCCGTATAGGTTTTGTTTCAACCCGCTTTCAGGGGTCCGATGGTGTTTCCCTGGAAACCACCAAATGGCGGCAGGTCCTGGAGAAGATGGGGTACGAATGTTACTTTTTTTCCGGGCTTTCCGACTGGGAGCCGGAAAAATCCATGGTGACTGAGGAAGCCTTCTTCGGGCATCCCCTGGTGATGGAACTTCAGGAACGCTGCTTCGGGACCACCGTGCGGGGGGAGGATCTTACCGGGGAGATTCAGGCGGTCCGGTACCGGCTGAAACAGGCGTTGTATAAATTTGTGGAAGATTTCCGGGTGGATCTCCTTATTACGGAAAATGCCCTGACCATTCCCATGCACATTCCCCTGGGGCTTGCCCTGACGGAATTCATTGCCGAGACCGGCATTCCCGCCATTGCCCATCACCACGACTTTGCCTGGGAACGCCAGCGCTTTACCGTGAACTGCGTGGAAGACTACCTGTCCATGTCCTTTCCGCCCCGGCTGCATACCATCAACCATGTGGTGATCAACTCCGAAGGCCGGCAGCAGCTTTCATACCGCTGCGGGATCGCTTCGACGATCATTCCCAATGTGTTCGACTTTGACACCGAACCGCCCGCCCCGGATGACTACAGCCGGGATATGCGCCGGGACCTGGGCGTAGGGGACGACGAGGTGCTGCTCCTCCAGCCGACGCGGGTAATCGCCCGGAAGGGCATAGACCACGCCATAGAACTGGCCAGCCGGCTTCGGGACAAGAAGGCCAAACTCCTCATCAGCCATCAGGAACGGGACGAAGGTTCGGAGTACTACCAGCGGACCATGGATTACGCCGCCCTGCTGGGGGTGGATGTCATAGTCCGGCCCGACATCATAGGCGCCGAACGGGGCCTTACCGAAACGGGGGAGAAGAAGTACAGCCTTTGGGATTGCTACCTTAACGCCGACTTTGTAACCTATCCTTCCACCTACGAGGGCTTTGGAAACGCTTTTTTGGAAGCCCTGTGGTTCAAAAAACCCATACTGGTAAACCGGTATTCGATATTTCAACAGGACATAGAGCCTCTGGATTTCGATGTCGTGATGATGGAAAACTACGTTACCCCGGAAACCGTCAATACGATCCGGGCGCTGCTCGACAATCCCGCCATGGTGGATGTTATCACCGCCCGCAATTTCGAGTTGGGCCGCCGGTTTTTCTCGTTCAACCTGCTGGAACAGCGGCTCCGCCAGGTGCTGATGAACTTCGGACAGTTATAAGGACGATGGGCCGGGCCCCGCAGATCCGGCTTAAAGCGCCTTCGCCGCTTCCCAAAATCCGTCCATGAGAGGGAGGTTTTCTTTCTTCATCTCGTGGCCGGCCTTTTTCATCTCCTGTTCCACGTAGGCAAACCGTTTTACAAATTTGGCATTGGTCCGCTGGAGCGCCACGGATGGTTCCACCTTGAGGAAGCGGCACAGGTTTACCGCCGCAAAGAGCAGGTCCCCCAGTTCTTCCTCCACCGCCTCGTGAGCGGCGGCATCCGGCCCGTCCGCCGAATCAAGCGCTTCCCTCACTTCCCGCAGTTCCTCTTCGATCTTGCCGAAGACTCCCTGTATACTGGGCCAGTCGAACCCGGCTTTGGCGGCCTTCTTCTGGAGTTTCCAGGCCCGGTCCAGGGGGGGCAGAGCCGTGGATACATCGTCCAGGACGGAATTCTTCGGTTTGCGGCCTTCCTGCTCCACCTTGATCCTGGCCCAGTTATCCAGAACCTCGGCGCTGTCCCGGACTTTCACCTCCCCAAACACGTGGGGGTGCCGGCGTATGAGCTTTTCCGTGATTCCCGTAAGGACTTCGGACACGGTGAAACAGCCTTCCTGTTCGTACATATAGGAAAGCATAACCGCCAGAAGGAAAATGTCCCCCAGCTCTTCCCGTACATGGGCCGGGTCCTTTTCGTCAATGGCTTCCACACATTCGTAGGTTTCCTCGATGAGGTCGCCCCGGAGAGTGGCGGGGCTTTGTTCCCGGTCCCAGGGACAGCCCTCCGGGGCACGAAGCCGGACTACGGTCTCGTAAAGGCCCCGGAAGGCCGCCTGTTCATTTGCCATAATTCACTTTGTTCGCGTCAGTCCGGCCGGCGTTTTCCGCCTGCTCCATGGCGCTCCGTAAGACGGCGTTCATGCGGGTTTGATACCCCTTCCCGTCCTTTTTAAGCCAGGCCAAAATGTCGGCAT
>JAIRSL010000275.1 GCA_031255475.1 Treponema sp. | reverse complement strand
GACTGCGTGTTTCCCACCAGGACGGGCCGGAACGGCCATGTTTTTACCCGGCGGGGGCCGTTGAGTTTAAAAAAAGCCGAAAACCGCCTTGATTTTCGGCCGATAGATGAAACATGCGGATGTAAGGTTTGCCGGGAATACAGCCGGGCCTACCTTCGCCATTTGTTTAAAACCAGGGAGATTCTTTGTTCCATGCTGGCCAGCTACCATAACCTGTACTTTCTCCATCACATGGTTAAAGGGGCGCGGGAAGCCATAAACGAAGGCGGTTTTACGGCCTTTAAGAAGTCCTTCCTCGATGAATATGCCGGTACGGGAGGCGAATCATAAAAAAGACGGCGATTCCCCTGCTTTTGTTGCTCTGCGTTGGCCTTTTGTCGGGCCAGGACCTTTCCCCGGACGCGCCCAGGGAACTCCCGGCCCTCTCCCCGGATCTCATGGACCGGCTTTCCTCCGAAACTGGGGAGGCCGGGGAAGCGGCCGTTCCCGATGCCGTTCCTCAGGAGGACGCTGGCGAGGTCCTGACATCCCCGGTTCCCTCCGGCGCCGAGACGGAAACCCCGGCGCGGGTTTCCCGCCGGTCCGAGCCTCCATCTCCCCCGCCGGGACCGTATCTGCCGGCTTCTCAGAAAACCATTGAAGAGCAGCGGCTCGATACCATCCGATTCGGGACCGAAAACGAAATCGCTTCGCTCGTTCAGACCCTGAAAAGCGAAAACGCCGATTACCTGGATGACGCCCTGATTACGCTGGTCCGGGATACCATGAACCGGAACATCCTTTCGGGGGTTTTTTCCTTTTTCGGTGACCGGGAAAAACCGGGGCTTGAAGACCGGGCGCTCCGGGCTTTGGAAGACTGGGACATGGAAGCCGCCGGCGTTGTCCTGAGCGCGGTGGATTACCTGGGAAAATTGAAGGTGGAAGCCGCCATACCTCCCCTCAAGGCCCTGCTGGACGCGGAGGAGCGGCGGTTCATGAACGCCGCCTTCAGGAGCCTGGGGTTTATAGGCGGCGGTATTCCCGGCGAATCCGAAGAAATCGCCCTATATCTCATTGATTATTACACCAACCGTGATCCCGGTGACGAAAACCGCCGGGACATTATCATCGCCCTGGGAGAAACCAGTTCCCCGGCGGCGGTGGAGTTTTTATCGGACATCGCCGGAAATAGCGACGAGCGGGTTCCCCTCCGTATGGCGGCCCTGGAAGCCCTCGCCGGAATCGGGGCCCCCGCCGGGCTTGACGCTATTCTTGCGGGGGCGGCTTCCCAGGACCCCAATGTACGGTCCGCCGCGGTAGGCGCCCTGGGCCCTTTCGACGGTCCCGAGGTGACCGCCGCCATTCTCGAAGCGTTCCGGGATTCTTTCTACCGGACCCGTATAGGAGCGGCCCGGGCCGCGGGAACGCGGAAATTGGAAGCCGCCGTTCCCTATCTTGCCTACCGCGCCGAACGGGACGATGTTCCCCAGGTAAAGGACGAGGCGGTTAAGGCGCTGGGAGCCATAGGAACCGGGGAGGCCGAGGCCGTACTGGCTTCTTTTTTTGAGGAACGGAAAAACCCGGACCGGACACGTATCCTTGCGGCGGAAATGCTTATCCGGGACCATGCCGAAGCCTATGCGGAAAAACTGGCCGCCGAGTTGGACGATGCCAAGGGGAGAAACCAAACCGCCCTTTACAACGGGTTTCTCCGGGTAATCGGTTCCGCAAAAGCGCCGTCCCTGGAAGCCGTTACCCGGCGCTTCCTTGCTTCGGGCGGGGTAATCGAGAAGTCCTATGCCCTGGATATGACGGCGAATAACGAATTCCGGGGACTTTTGGGGGAAGTCCGTACCCTGACGGATCCGAAAAACGGAAACCTTGCCCGCAAAGCCCAGTCCGTCCTGGAAAAGCTGGATCCTTCCGCGAAACCGGGGGCAGGAAACGCTCCGGAGACGTGATCCCAGGCGGACGGCCTTAAAAGACGCTAAACGCGGCCGTATTTTTATATTTTCAGGCCGGGTACATACCCTTTTAGGGCGGGGAACGTCATTGATCTTTCAAAATGAATTGATTATATTGTATAAACCGGTGAGCTAAAAGGTTGTGTCTGGAAAGGGGATAGGAATTATGGTTGGCAAGACGGAATTGTTTGTCGTCATGTTTCGGGCGGAAATTGAAAACAGTCTTGAAGACGCCGGGGCTCTTGCGGGGTTTTACGAAAAACGTTTTAAAAATGAAGAAATAACCGGTTATGTCTACAACGAAAACGAAGCGTTTTTATCCAGGGAAATCGCGGGATTAAAAGGGATCCTCAGTTTTCTGGATTCCCTTGATCCCACAAAATTTTTAAAGGCCGAAGATGTTGCTTTTGAAATCGATAATATGATAAAAAAGAAGGTGAAAGATTATGAAGACCCTGAAGTGATATATTCGATAGTGAGCCGGAAAATCGGGAAAATTTTGACGTATCTCAACATGCGGGATTAACGTTTTTGTTTGAAAGAGGAGCTTATGGAAATCCAGTTGCAGGAACTCATTGATAAAATCAAGCGGGATGGTATTGAATCGGCCGCGGAAGAGGCGTCCCGCCTTAAGGCCCAGGCGGAAGACGAGGCGAAACGGATAGTCGCCGCCGCCCGGAAAGAGGCAGAGAATATCGCTGTCAAGGCTAAGGCCGATGCGGAGCGGACCGAAAAAGCGGGAATCGCGGCGGTGGGCCAGGCCTCCCGGAACGTGGTGCTGGCTTTTAAGACCGAGATTCAGGCCATATTGGACCGGATCATCGCCCGGGAAACCGCTTCTTCTTTGAGTGACGATGTTCTTAAGACCGTGCTGCCCGACATTCTTAAAGGCTGGGTTGCGGGGAAGGACGCGCTGGACCTCATCCTGAGTGAAGCTCAGGGCGGGAAGCTGGCCGCCTTTTTTAAGGGCAAACTTGCGGCGGCATTGAAGGCGGGCCTTGAGATCAAGTTTGACCGGAACTTGTCCGCCGGTTTCCGCATCGCCAACCGCGATGGTTCCGCGTACTATGATTTTTCCGCCGAATCCGTGGCGGAACTCCTGTCGGCCTACCTTAACCCCCGGCTGGCGGAAACCTTGAAAGACTCATCGAAAGGATTATAGGGACGTGGGATACCATTACTTAGTCGCCCAGCTTCCCTTCCTCCTCTACGGACAAGGCGCTCCCATGAGTTCCGGCGCGTTTCGGGACCTCTGTAAGGGCGTTCTGAGCGCCGCGGATTTATCGATTCTGGACCTCTGTACCCTGGACCCGGATGCGGGGGCCGGTTTTTCCGGCGCGGAGCCGCCTGAACAGTGTTCTTCCGCCTTCATCAACAACTGGCGGAGTTGGGAGCGGTCCCTCAGGCTCAATCTGGCCCGGTACCGGGCGCAGCGCCTTAAACGGGAAGGCGGCGCGGCGATAGATTCCCCGGATTATCCCGCGGACGCCGCGGCTGCGGCCAAGACCGCGGCGGCCATGGATTCCCCCCTGGAGGCGGAAATCTTTTTAGGCAAGTCCCGGTGGGACGCCATAGAGCGTTTTCAGGGAATTGATTATTTCAGTAATAACAC
>JAIRSL010000052.1 GCA_031255475.1 Treponema sp. | reverse complement strand
GACATAGCCGTTGAAGACGGCGGCGGCGAAACCAACGATTCCGTTGCCGCCGTTCCTGAAGCGCCTCCCCTTCCCGTCAGGGTGGACGATCTGGAGGTCATCACCCTGAAATTCACCGATGGTTCCGCTGCCGGGGTCCCCGCCCTGAAGGATTCATCGACATTCCAGTCTTACCGTTTCTCCCTGCCGGAACTGACGGAGGGAAAAACCATCGCTTCCATAGAATTTACCAATCGGAACACCCACAGGGATATCCTTGTCCGGAACTTTATGGTCTTCGATCCCGATGCCGTAGGGGGCGCACAGCCCGGAAACGCGGTTTCCACCGCCCAGGACGCGGTACTTTCCATGGACGGCATAGAAATATCCAGGGCCTCCAATATGATAGACGATCTTGTCCCGGGGGTTACCCTTACCGTAAGGGCGCCGTCGGACCGGACCGTAAAGCTGGAGGTGGTTCCGGACCGGGAATCCATCAAAGAAGAGATAATATCCCTGGTGGGGAACTACAACCGCCTTATGGCGGAAATGAACGTTTTAACCCGGAATGACGAGCGCCTTATTCAGGAACTTTCCTATCTTTCGCCGGAAGAACAGGAAGAAATGCGGAAAAAGCTCGGCGCCTTTGCCGGGGAATCCACGCTGGTTCAGCTTAAAGCCGGATTACAGCGGACGGTTACCGGCTCTTACCTGACTTCCATGGAAAGGGATTTGGCCATGCTGCCCCAGATAGGGATAGGCACCGATGTGCGCAAGACCGGGGCTTCGACAGGCTACGATCCGTCCCGTCTGCGGGGCTACCTGGAAATAGACGAGAAAGCCCTGGACGCGGCCCTGGAGTCCAATCTGCCGGCCATTCAGCAGCTCTTCGGCTACGACACCGACGGAGACATGATCATTGATTCCGGCGTGGCATATATGCTGGATCAGCTTGCCAGACCCTACGTGGAAACCGGCGGGGTTATTGCCTTAAAAACAGGGTCCATCGAATCCCGCATCACCCAGGATAACCGGCGCATAGAAACCATGGACCGCCAGCTTGCCGCCAGGGAAGCAAGCCTCAAGAACCAATACGCCCAAATGGAAGGGGCGTACAGCCGGATGGAACAGATGTCGACTTCCCTCGATCAATTCAGCCGGCGGGCCAATGACAACAACGGCCGGTAATCTTTCAGAATTTTGATTTAGGATGATTTATGGATATACGGATTAACGGAGAGGCTGCGGATATTACTCTGGAATCGGAGAAGACCATAGGGGCTGTTCTTGCCGGGATAGAAAACTGGCTTGGGAATTCCGCATTCCGGGTAAAGGGTCTTGAGATCGACGGCAAGGCTATTTCCGGGGACGCCATTCCCGAGGCGTTTGAACGGGAAGTGTCGGAAATAAAATCCATAAACATTGCGGTCTGTACCAGGCAGGATCTTATGCTGGAAGCCCTGACCGAAGCCCGCTGTTATCTTGCGGCGCTGCTCAACCCCGGTCCCGCCACCCATACCGCCTCTTCCGTTACGGAAGGCTGGAAAAACAGCGCCGCCGCGAGTTTCCTGTCTGGGGAACTGCCCGATGTCTGCGGCATACTCGACGAATTCTTCAAAACCGGCGGAACCGGCGGCGGATTGTCTCCGCAGTCGGTTGTTTCCCTCATTGACGAGCGGATACGGGAAATCGGGGATCCCGTAGGGGAATTTACCCGTATGGAAAGCCTGGTTTCCGCCGTAAGCGAACGCCTTGAGGACCTGCCCATAGACATACAGACCGGAAAAGACGGGCGAGCCGCCGAGACGGTATCCCTTTTTTCGAACATCGCGGAAAAGCTGTTCAGGCTTTTCTTTGTTTTCCAATCCCGGGGAAAATTCATAGATGCCGTTGATTCGGTTCCCATCCATACTTTTATTGAGGAATTCGATGTTGCCGTAAAGGAACTCCTAACGGCGTATTCGGGCAAAGATGCGGTTCTGGTGGGAGATTTGGCGGAATACGAACTGGCGCCCCGGCTCCGCTCTTTTTACATTGCCCTAAAGCGGCCTGTCGTATCTTTAGTTTAGGAGATGTTTATGGGTTTTCGGTTTTCCGGATGGTATCTCCTGCAATCTTATTTTAAAGAAGATGATCCCGAAAGCGCGTTTTATTTTCTCATCGTGAGCGGTTCGGCGCTTGCCGTCTTTATAATCGTCCGGCTCATCATGCGCGCGGCCGGCGTTGCCGGTCCCGGCGGAGGAAGCAGGAGAATATCCTCGGCGCCGGTACGCCGGTTTAGCGGCTTTGCCCTGCGCCGGGCGGCCCGTTCCTGCGGCCTGAACCGGGACCAGTCCAAAATGCTGGAATTCGTGTTTAAAAACGACGGGGTAACCGATCCCGAAGGGGTAATATCCAATCCCGTATTGATGGATAAACACTTTAAACGGGCATACCGGACTTTTGAACGGCACATCGAAAACGACGATACGGCCCAGTTACAGATAGCCCGGCTCTTTTCCACCCGGAACGCCATTGAATTTGCCCAGACCAGCGCTTTCAGCGGGCCTCCTCCCCGGATAACCGCCGGTATGACCGCGGTATTGGCCGCCGGAGGGGACAGCCACCCGGTCAAGGTCCTGAACGTCCGGGGAGATCACATTACGGTTGAATGTCCCACAAATGCCCTGGGAACCCCCATAAAGGTCTCTAAAGGCGCCAGAATCGTCCTTTCGTTTTTCACCAGGACCAGCAAGGGCTTTGCGGTTGAAGGTCAGGTTACGGGGAATCCGTCCACCCCGGCCGGGCCTGCCTTGGAGCTTATCCGGGCAAGCAGGTCCAAAAACCTGGTACAGAGGCGGTTCAAACGGGAACAGGTGGGGATTTCCTGCTATATCCGTCCGGTAAAAATCGCAGAAACCGGAAGCGGCCGGAAGAAAAGAATGAGGATGATCGTAGACCGCCGCCGCTTTACCGGTGTGATTCAGGATATTTCCATAGGCGGCTGCGCCGTAAAAACCAACGCGGGTATTACCGCAGGCAGCCGGATAAAGATAGAATTCGATTACGGCGGTTCGCCAGGGTTCGCCGTTTTAGGCCAAATATTGCGCTTAAACCGGAACGGGTTCAACACGGTGATGCATACGAAGTTCCTGAAGGTTCCGAGAAAGGCAATGAACGCCATAAACGCGGCGGTTTTTAATTACCATGAGGATTGACCTCGCAAGACGGAATCCAGTATATTTTTTTTATGAAGTTGGACAGTTGGAATGAAGGTTCTTCAAGTTAAAGACATTGAACGGAAAGATGTTCCTATTTATTATCGCCGGCTTTTTTCCGGTGTTCTGGTACTGGAATTGCTGAATAAAACGGTAGAAAGGGCTATAGACTTTACTATAGAGACAAAACCGACGGGAATACGGGATATTCTGATTACTTTTTCCGAACCGGTGGATTATCCCCTTATTCCCCTTGTACAGGAAGTAAAGAAATATTTGAATGAACTGGACGATTCCGGCGGACTCCCCATCTGAAACAACCATTGTTTCCGGTTCCCCGGAAGAAACCGTTGCTGCGGGGGAGCGTCTTGCCGGAATTTTAAAGCCCGGAAGCGTTGTAGCTTTGCGCGGAAAGCTCGGAGCGGGAAAGACCTGTTTTACCAAGGGTATAGCCCGTTTCCTTGGAATAGAAGAAGAGGTAACCAGTCCCACCTATACCATCGTCTCCGAATACGGCGGAAAAATCCCCCTGTACCATATTGACGCATACCGTTTAAAGGGGGATGACGATTTTACCGCCCTGGGAGGGGAAGAAATCATCTTCGGCAGGGGGGTTTCCGTGATTGAGTGGAGCGAGCGTATCCCGGAATCCATTCCCGCCGG
This sequence comes from Treponema sp., assembly GCA_031255475.1. Lineage (GTDB taxonomy): Bacteria > Spirochaetota > Spirochaetia > Treponematales > Breznakiellaceae > JAIRLK01. The sequence continues at coordinate 1,062 of JAIRSL010000052.1, read as the reverse complement.
GGCCGTCATCGTGGAACTGGAAATCCTTTCCGGGGAAAGGCGCAAGATCACCATAAAAATTCCCGGAACAAAACCATGAACATTCTTGCCCTTGATACGGCGACTTCCGTGCTTCAGGCCGCGGTTTCTTCCGGGGACAAGGTATGGCATATCGGGCATGACGCCGGACTTACCCATTCGGAAGCCCTTATGGTTCTGGTCGACACCCTCATGGGAATTTCCGGCCTGGATAAGAAGGACCTGGACTTTGTGGCCTGCATGAAGGGGCCCGGTTCCTTTACGGGTCTCAGGATAGGCTATGCGGCGGCCAAGGGACTTTCTCTGGCCCTGGGTATCCCCGTGGTGACGGTACCCACTCTGGATTGCCTGGCCGCCCGGTTTTCCTTTTGGCCGGGCCCGGTAATCCCCGTCATAGACGCCAAAAAACACCGGTATTTCACCGCCGTATACCGGGGCCGGGACTGCGTAACCGGGTATCTGGACGCCGGCGCGGCCAGTATTGCCGCCGCCGCGGCGCAGGTTCCGGGCGATCTGCTGCTTACCGGGCCTGACGCCGCGCTGTTGTTTCCGGAGCTTACCCCGCTGATGGAAGGCGGCCGGAAAATCACGGTGGATCCTCTGGGAAAATACGGCGGAATCCGGGAATTACTGGCAATTTCCGAGGAATACTTTAAGCTAAACAAGGTTGACGGCGCAATGTCCGGGCCTCTCTACCTGCGAAAAAGCGATGCGGAATTGACACGTCAATTAATTATAGAAGATAATGAACGGCGTGAATAATGGTTTCGATTTTTTTGATGATGACCTGGAAGAATTGGAAGAACCGGAAGGACCGGAAGACCTTGAGGAGTTTCCCCTTGAGGCGGTTGACGTCGATAACGGCGTTACTGATGATGAGCCTTTTTCCGGGTTTAATCCCTTCGCCAACAGCGTTTTTCCGGTATTATTCATAAATAATGCCCTTAGGATCATTAACGCCAATAAAGCGTGCGAAAACTTGTTTACCGGATTCTTCAAGCTGGAAGGGAACCCGTTCATTGACGTATTCGGCAGATCCTTCGC
>JAIRSL010000011.1 GCA_031255475.1 Treponema sp. | reverse complement strand
ATCCACGACAACAGCAGCTATGTTCCCGCGGCGGGTATAGTCCGGGAAGACGGCGTTCCGAAAGAAGGCGCGGCCCGCCTTAAAGAGCTTGAGAAACAGTGGGGATTCCGCTGAAACAGCCGCGCCGCTCTATTTAGAGTCCGTCCACAAAATCGGTCACTTTGCGGACAGGCTCTATTTAATCAATATGAATTCCACACGGCGGTTCTTCCACCAGTTGTCGCGGTCTTCAAAAGACACGACGGTACGTGCGCCTCCCACCCCAATCTGGGACAGGCGGCTCCGGGAGACCCCATTGCGCGTTAGTATATCCATCACCGCTCTGGCCCGGTCTTCGCTGAGGGGCTTGAGGCCGATAACGCCCGCGCCGCCCTGTTCCTCTCTGCTCCGCGCCGCTGTTCCCGGCGGAGTGGTGGGATTGGCGTGGCCTTCAACCTGAACCCTGTAATCCCGGAACTTGTTGAGAATTTCCGCGACCCGCCTCATGATGCGGTTATTGTTCTCCACCGTTTCCTGCGGGAGGCCGTTAAAGTCCGCGGCGTTGGCCCTGAATACGATTGAGGGAACCTGAATTTTCAGATTGTCCCCGTCCCGGATCACCAGGACATCAACCCCAATCCTGCCCGATATACTGCTAGCGTTACCCAGAGCGTCTTCCGCGGTGAAGGTGTAGGGATAGTCGGTGGCGGCCTGTACCAGTTCGCCCCTGTTGGAGCGGCCGTTCCAGATTGAACGGGGAGTCGGGCTTCCCCTGCCTTCAAGTTTATAGAAAAGAAGGTTCGGCCCCTCCGGTTCCCGTATCTCAAGGCTCCAGAGCGCAATCGGGGAAGCGTCTTCGGCGGAGAGGAACATGGTCAGCTCGTCTTCCACGCCGTCGTTATCCGGGCTGAAATTTTCCGGGCTGTAGCTGAAACCCAGTTTCGGGCCGGACACATCGATAAGAACCGGCGGCGCTTCGGCCTCGGCGACATCGCCCTTGGAGTAACGTACTGTAAGATGAGGCGCGTAGCGTCCTTCCCTCAGAATTCCGTTGTCCGAAAGGCCGTTCCAGCCGAGAGAAGCGGGTACCGTGCTGTCCGCGCCTCCGGAATATGTCTTGAAGAGGGAGCCGTCCTCGCCCCTCAGTTCCAGGTTCCAGGATTCGATGCCTTCCTGTAGAGAAACGATGGGGCTGAAACGTATCAGGTCTTCAGCCTGGCCGGGCCTTGGCGCCGCCGCGGAGACCGAGGCGGTAAGGAAGACCCTGGGTATTCTGGCATCAAGAACGATGGGCGGCAGGTTCAGCGAGACGCTGTTGCCCCCTTCATCCGTGCTTTTCAGTGTAAAGTGATATGTGCCGTCGGGAACGGTATTTCCCGCCTGATCGGTGCCGTCCCAGGGGATGCCGGGAGCGGAACCGTCCCAGGACCAGCCGCGAACCACTCTGGACGAAGAATCGGTCAACTCGGCCTCCCAGTGATCGTAAGCCTCCGTCCTCACCCTGACGGGGAGGAAGTCCCTGTTTCCGTCGCCGTTGGGAGAGAAGAGGGTAAAGGCCGATGAAAGTTCCGCTTTGGGAGCCTCGGTGTCCACCGTGAAGGGGGCCGATACTGCGCTGGGCTGGTTGCCCTGGACATAGCGGAGTTCTATCTTTGCCGTATATGTCCCGTCCTCCACGGTATTTCCCGCGCTGTCCCTGCCGTTCCATGTCTGGGGCCCGGGAACGCCGCCGCGGCCTTCAAAAGTTCTGATCGCCCTGCTTGATTCATCGTAAATATCGATCTTCCAGGAACTTATCCCCTCGCCAACCTGGATCACGGGAATGATATTTATTGTATCCTTGACCCGGTCTCCGTTCGGACTAAAGGAACGGGTATCGGTACTGAGCATCACCGGGGTGTCCGCCGTGCTGAGGCTGAAATTCACCCTGTTGGAGCGGCCCGTATTCCCCGCGGCGTCCGTGGAAACCAGTTCGTAGATATATTCCCCGTCCGTTGCCAGCGCTCCCGCGTCGCTGCGGCCGTCCCAGCCGGATCTGGCGGGGGGGCTGCCCTGGAAACGGAAGGTTTTGACAGGCCGCTCCCCGGTACCCGCTCCCATGCGCCGGATTTCCGCTGTCCAGGTTTCCTCGGCGGAGCCCTGCTGGGTAAAGATCATCTCATCCTGATTCCCGTCGTTATCCGGGGAGAATGCCTGGTATTCGTTACGCACCGAGGCCGAAGGATTGGTAATATCCAGAGTGAAGGGAGGCGAAGCGGCAGTTGAAACATAACCGTTCCTGTAGTTCACCGAAAGATTTCCGTGGTAGACCCCTTCGGCCAGTACAACGCCGGAATCATTCTTGCCGTCATATTCAATTCTTGAGGGAACGTCACCGCCGCCGCTCAGAGTCCGCGTCACATTTCCCCGGACATCGCCGATACGCAGCGCCCAGCCGGTAATTCCTTCCCTCACCGGGATCGAAGGGCTAAAGCTGACGGTATCCTTGATACCGTCGCCGTTGGGGCTGAAAGCGCCGTCGCTGATATAGAGATTCACCACCGGCTGTATGGTATTCACGATGATGTTTTCCATGGAACTTTCGGTATGGTTCCGGGCCCTGTCGGTGGAGGAGATTCTGAAACTGTACACCCCGTCCGGGACGATGTTTCCCGAATCGTCCATGCCGTTCCAGACAACGGTTTCCGGTTCCCTGTTCGAGGCGTCGAAACCGCGGATCTTGTTACCCGCCGCGTCATAGATTCCCGCTTCCCAGAGATCCTCCCGGGAGCCTGAAACGGCAAAGCTCAGGCTGTCCTTGTTTCCGTCTCCGTCGGGGCTGAATATCCGTTCCTGTTCGCCGGGTACGGCAATCTCCACCGCCGGGGGAGTGTTGTCCACAACCACGGTATAGCTTTGAGTCGCGGCTGTATTCCCGTTATCATCCGCCGAATTGATCACGAAGGTGTAGGTTCCGTCCGGGGCCGTTTCCCCGTTTTCCATGATTCCGTCCCAGCGGAGAACCGGAGGAACTATGACCCCGGATTTTACATCGGTGATCATCCCGATGATGTTCTTTACCCGGTCTTCGGTTTCGGGCCGCCGTTCCGCGTTACGGAAACTCCGCACCGTATCGCCGGCTTCGTTCTTCACCTCCATCGTCCAGCTTGAAACATAGCGGCTGTCGGTAATCGTAACAGGAAATTCCAGATCGTCCCCCTTGCCGTCGTTGTTGGGCGACATGTAGATGACATCCGGGTAATCCACGGTAATCGCCGGAGGAGTCCTGTCCATAAATCCCGCGTACCAGGTAAGCCCCGCGCCGAAGGCCCAGATGTCGTTGTACAGGGGTTTGGCCCCGCCCGCGATGATCAGATCCCCGTCGGAGGGAAGCCGGCCTCCCGCAAGGCCCTTGCCGCCGGATTTCAGTTTGATGTCTACGGAGAGGCCGATTGAGGGGGCCGCCACAAAGGATTCCCCCCGGGAAAGCTCCCGCACATTGAGGCCGGAAGCGCCGGGCCAGGAGATCCCCAGGTTCACGATTTCGGCAAAGGTCATGTTGAGGCCGGTCTTGAAAATGAGGCTTGTATAGTCCCAGTCAAAGAGGTCTGGAACGCCGAGATCCGCCGCGAAACCCAGCCTGAAAGGGATAGGTTTCCCCTCTTTCCCTTCGATCTGTACGATGTCAAACGAAATACCGCCAATGGGGGTGAAAGGGGAGGGGTAGAAGCTCTTTCCCAGCCCCCGGAATGCCAGAGCCCAGGTAAAATTGGGGAAAGGCCCCAGTTTTCCTATGTTGTAGCGGAAACCGAGATCCCCGTTGAGAGACCAGTCGGTTCCGAAGCCGAAGTTGAGCCCCAGTCCCAGGTTCATGCCCTTGAGCAATTCCTTTGAAACATTGAGATTCCCGCTAAAAACATCCCCGATTGGCAGGGATTTTTCAAAGGGGCTGTTGATGAAGCGCAGACTTCCCCCGAAAACAGCGTATTTGGTCGGAACAAGGGCGCCCAGTTCAATATCGTTGCCATAGCCGCCCTCGTTCCCCAGGCCGCCTATGCCCATATAGCCCAGATCGAAGACCAGCCGCTGGGCGTCTCCCCCCTGGGCGGGGTTAAGAGCGCTGGCCGGGGCGCCGCCCTGAGTGGTACTGAAGCCCCCAAAACCGGATGTCTCCGGCGAGTAGAGATCCGGTACGGCGTCGGCTCCGTGGGGGGTGGCCCCGAGCCCCGCGGCAAGGCAGAGAAAAACGGCGCAAAGTTTTATAGAACGATTCATATATTCCTTCCTCAAGATAGTGTCTGTCCGCAAAGCAGGACTTTGTTGACAGATCCGGTACTCTGTAAAGACTAAACAACCGGTTGTATGAAGAATTACGAAATTCGCCGCAAAAGCGAATTTTGAAACAAACCTACTCTATTATATGCACTTCAGAATAGACTTATTCAAGGCCGATATTCTCCCGAAAGCGTGTTCATGATCTTCGTTTTGAGAATACTCTGGATACATATACAATCCTTGACCTTCAAAGCCTCAACCGGTATTGTTCATAAAAAGAATAAATTTACGGAGGTACGATCATGAAGAAAGTTCTCTCTTTCGCCGTTTTATCCCTGTGCGCGCTTGGCCTTGTGTTTGCGGGAGGCGGGAAAGATTCCGGAAGTGCGGTTTCCCCGTCCGCCGGGGGGAAACAAGTTACGGTACGGCTTCTTACCGACGCGACGGGGATCGACGACAAGTCCTTCAACGCCGCCGCCTGGCGCGGAATTCTCGAATTCTACGGGGATACCTGGACAAATACCTCACAGCGGGGAGAGGCTTACGACGTGGTTACCGCCCAGACCCAGGATATGTACATTCCCAATCTGAAGCAGGCCACCGATGAGGGCTACGATCTTATCGTCTGTACCGGTTTTACCTTTGCCGATGCCCTGACCGAGGTTGCCGCCCAAAACCCGGATCAGAAATACATGATCGTGGACGTGGACTGGGTAGGGCTTCCCAACGTGCT
>JAIRSL010000341.1 GCA_031255475.1 Treponema sp. | reverse complement strand
TTTTCGCGGGGATGTACAAAAAGCCGCATGACCGGAAAAATCCCGAACATCAGTATCAGCGATCCCACCCCAAAGATGAAGAAAGACAGCCATTTGCCGAAAATACGCCAGGCATACAGCATAGGATTTTTTACCGGGGGCATCCCTTCCGGCACCGCGTTATCCCTCCATTCCACTTTCCGGCACGATCGTAGTCTGCAATATGGCCGGGATTGAAACAGCCGAACTATTTTATAGACGGCTTGTGATTCTCTATTATCTTGTGTTAAGGGATACACTCATTTCGGCCCAGTGTCAATACGTATTGACGGCCGCCCCGGGATCCGCCGGAATTTGCTTTGTTGCCGGAAATACGGGACGGGGCATTTGTTCTCATAAGGCGGCCCTCCGGGGATTCAATACCTCATACCCGTCCAAGGCTTCCATTCGTAAGCGGGTTCTTGGGTATTAAACCCTTCGCTACGAATAAGGTTCTCCCAAAACCGGGCCGGTTTTGGGAGAACCGCGCAGTACATACGGCCTCCGCCGGACGCCTTTACTCGCGCCGGGGAGGTTTCATACCCCTCATGGCAGGGTTGCCGGATTTATCCGAATCGCACTGAAGAACCTGTATTTCAAACTATTCGGCCTGTCTGACAAAGGCGTCCCCATACCCGTTCCCTTTAAAACGGCGGAGGAGGGCGCTGCTTTCCCCCAGGTTTACCGGACCCACCAGGACGCGGTAAAGGGGTTTCTCCTGAGTACCTCCAGCCTGTACCGCCAGAGGATAGGCGTTTCCCAGGCGGGACAGCTCTGCCTGTACCAGATCCGTCTTGGAGAACGCCCTCAACTGGAGGTAATACATACCCTTTTCAAGGGTACTGATGAGGGGGGCGGAAAATTGAACGGTGGCTATAGTTGAAACCGGTTCTTCAATACCGGAACCCACCGGATCGTCCCTGACCGGTTCGGCTATTGGAGGCTGGGCCGGTTTTTCCGGCTGCACCTCAGGCGGCCTGGAAGCGGTTTCGGCTATTCCGGGGATAATGTACTGTTCGGGGATTTGTACGTCATCCGCATTTTGAGCAGCCCCGGACGGACCGGCCTCCGGAGGAGCAGTCGTTATGGAGACAATCTCCGAATTCGAGGGCATGGCGGTATAAGGTCTCGGGGGCCGCGCTTCGGCAGGCTCCAGAACTATAGAGCTCCGGGTCGTGTCTTCCGGTACGGGTTTCCCGATGAGTTCCGGTCCCCGTTCATAGGCGATGGCGCTGTCCTGCTGGTCCGCGGCAGGAGGCCGGTAAGCCGGTTCAGGAGAAGAGGCCGGCGGTGTTTCCTCCAGCTGCCAGGCCAGGGGAGTATCCGAAGCGGGGACGGGGGCGGATTCCGGATCTGTTTCCCCAGGCGGGTCCGTTCGGGAAGAATACGCCGGGAATTCCCATGGCCACGGAATGTCTTCCGGTGGAGCGTCGGCGGGAATGAAGGACTCTTCCGCCGGCGGGACAATATCGGCCGGAGGATCCGGGGTCCATTCCGTTGCGGAAGGAGGCAGGTCCGGGGCTTCCCACACCGGCGGCATACTGCCCGCTCCGGCGGCCGTACCGGACGGGATGATAGGCCGCTGCGGGGTTTGGGAACCCCGTCTGGAAGATGCGGCGGCTATGGCGGCCCGGGGATCATAGTCGGGATCCCCGCTGGGGTTGAATTCCTCGGTAAACCGGGAAAACGCAACGGGATCCGAAGGCATGGTCATACGGATGCGGCCTATGGACCGGGTCTGTATGCCGATAAACTCCGCCGCGTCCTTAGACAGAATCGCCAAAAGACCGGGAGAATCAAGCCCCGTAGCGACAATGACCCGGACAGTTTTGCCGGTTTCAAGGTTGGTAATATCCACTACCGTATTCCGGGGAAACGACTTGGTGGCCGCATAGTAACCGCCTTCAGGCAGTTCTCCGCTTATACTGACCGCTGCCGCTCCTTCCCAGATGGAGGCGCCGACACAAAGCATTGCCACGATAACCGTCATTACCGCAAGACACAACTTCTTCATATCCTCTTCCTTCTTTTCTACTCTTCTTACCTTATCTATCCCGCAAATGGGGAAGAATAGACCTGGCCGCACTTTTGGCCTTCGTCAATTCATCCCCTATCGGGCCGGAATATCCCTGTTCATACACTTTTTGATACGGCTCCACCCTGAAAACCTTAAGGAGCACCTGCCGGGGCCCCACAGACGTTCCCGGAGATACCGGGGCTTCACCCGCCCCGTAATCCAGCAGCGCCGTGACGAAAAAGTCTACCCCTCCCTGGCGGGCTTCATCAAAGTCTGCCTGCATTTCATCGGGAAAATCTTTGAAAATTGCGCGGTCTATCCGCAGGGCGTGAGCATTGCTGACGATGTGGCCGGCGTTAAAAAACACGTCCATCAAACCATTTTCCCAAAGGTTTGCGGCCCCGGTTGCCGCGCCGTCCTGTACCGGGCCTGCTTCGATCACGATAAAAGAAACGGTATACGCAAAAACCGGCGCCGGGACGGCAATTCCGGTGAAAAGGCAAAGAAACACGGGCATTATCCCGGACTTTCCAAAAACCATGGAACCCTCCTTATTTCCTATCGGCAAAAAACAGGACAGCCTGTAGTAATTTAACGCTTTATACCCCGAATAATGAGGGAAAACCCAGGCTAAGAGACACGGCATGGGCCGGAATAAAGCCGCTTCCCGGCCATTATTGCCCATTTTGTTTCTCAACTCCGGTAATTCGTCCTGCCTGGATTCACAGGCGGGGTTCATATCCGGGGGCGCACCCCTGTTGCGCGATACCGTATCGGAATGACGAAAGTGAATAATGAGCAATGAAGATATAAATTGTTATGCGAAATGCCCGTTTGGCATTTTTTAAAAATTGCAATAAAACGTAATTCTACAGTACATCATTAGATAAGCCAAATTAAATCATCGCTCAGCTGTCATCAATGAGAAGCAACTTGCCGATGGTATGACTGGAGGTATTCCGGGAAAAGCAGACGATAGTTCTGTCCAATTTCCCGGATACCTGGTGCTATTTTGTAACCGCCTTTTTTACAATCGTTCCGATACTTACACAGCCTAGTATGATAAGGGTGCCTCCCACCAGGGTTTCGGCCATCCAGACAAGGGGCAGTGGTAGTTTTGCAATGAGTTCCGGTACGGTGTCGGATTTATATCCGAGGGTGGCGGCCAAAAAGAACAGAAAAGCAAAGGAGTTAAAAAATTTTGGCAGAACACCGAGCAACAGTACGATAAGTCCTACAAAGATCAAAACAAAGACCACAACACCGGCAAAGCGGGCCGTGTTCCCAAATAGCGGTATCCA
>JAIRSL010000338.1 GCA_031255475.1 Treponema sp. | reverse complement strand
GTTTTCGCCTTTTCCCGCAGAGGGGCCCGCATGTCTTTAAGGTGGACGTGTCCGATACGGCGTATCCACTTGTTCAGCACCGCCAGGTGATCTTCCCCGGAGAACACCAGGTGCCCCGTATCATAGAGGAGGCCCAGCAGGGCGGGATCGGTGTTTTCCATAAGCCGGTCTATCTCGGCGGCGGTCTGTACCCCGGTCCCCATGTGGTGATGATAGGTGAGCTTCATCCCTTTTTCGGCGGCCTTCTTCCCCAGTTTGTTGAGCCCTTCGCAGAGCCGCTTCCATTCTTCGTCTGAAAAAACCGGTTTGGCGTCAAAGACGGGGGAATCCAGCCCCTGAATGGAATGTCCCTGTTCCGCGGCCCCAATGACCCGCGCGCCCACCTCATAGAGAAAGTCCCGGTGCTTGATGAAGGCCGCTTCCACCTCTTCGTAGGGCTGGGTGGTCAGGAAGGCGCTGAACCAGGCGTTACAGATGGTAAGCCCCCGGAGCTTCAGGGCCTTGTTGAGAACCGCCGGATCTTTGGGATACTTGTTCCCCACCTCGCTTCCGGCGAAACCCGCCAGCGCCATTTCACTGACGCACTGTTCAAAGGGAATCTCTCCCCCCAATTCCGGCAGATCGTCATTGGTCCAGCCTATAGGGGCAATCGCCAATCGTATATCAGTCATTTTCTCCTCCTGAGCGTTTGTTACTTGTCTGAACGGCGGGGAAAGCGCCCGGCGTTTTCCCCGCCGCCGGCTTCTTAAAACTGTCGCGCCCTGGCGGCTTCTTCCGCCATAGCGGTCGCGGCTTTTTCAACATCGGGATTCTTCGATACCTGGGCCGTACCGACCCGCCACCAGCTTTCATACCCGCCGGTCATGGTCTTCGCGCCGGTTTTAACGTCGATGACCGCCGGCTTCCCGGCGGCCAGGGCTTCTTTTACCGCAGCGGCCAGTTCTTCCGGGGTCCGGGCCCGCAAGCCCAGGGCGCCCCAGCTTTCGCCGTTCTTGGCGTAATCAACCTGTACGGGAGCGCCCGCCAGAAGGCCGGACTTTTCGTCCCTTGTCTTCCACTCGTTGCCGAAATGGGTTATGCCCTGGCTGTTTTGCAGGTTGTCGATGCAGTGGAAACCCGCGTTATCCAGGACCACCACGATGATCTTCTTCCCTTCCTGAACCGCGGTCAGGAGTTCCGTGTGGAGCATGGTATAGGCCCCGTCGCCAATAATGGCAACAACCTCCCGGTCAGGACAGGCGATCTTGACGCCCAGAGCGGCGGCTACTTCGTAGCCCATGCACGAAAAGGCGTATTCCATGTGGTACACGCCGGGCATCCTGGTACGCCAGACCCGCTGCATGTCGCTGGGAATAGACCCCGATCCCGAGACCACGATTGCGTCCTTGGGAAGCAGGCGGTCGTTGAGTTCCCCCAGAACCCGCGCCTGGGAAAGCAGGGGCTTGCCGTCTGTTCCGGGAGGGCAGTCTTCGCGGTACAGGCGGTCAACCTCGGCCTTCCATTCGTCCCGGACTTCCTGTATCTTGCCTCCCCAGCTTGAGGTATAACCGTCAAGAAGCGGCGTAAGGGCCTCTAGGGTGAGCTTGGCATCGGCGATGATGGGCTCCGCGTTCATCTTGTAGGCGTCGAAGGACGCGGCATTGATCCCCAGGATGCGGCAGGCGGGATTCCGGAAGAGCCATTTGGAACAGGTGGTAAAATCCCCCAGCCTGGTTCCCGCGGCAATGATAAGGTCCGCTTCTTTGGCGAGTTTGTTTGCCGCAAGACTGCCGGTGGCCCCTATGCCGGAAAGGTTGTAGGGATTGTCCCAGAGGATCGTCCCCTTGCCCCCCTGGGTTTCGGCAAAGGGGATGTTCCCGGCGGCGCAGAACCGTTCCAGAGCGCCGCCGGCATCCGAGTACCGCACGCCCCCGCCGCAGATCACCAGGGGCTTTTTCGCCGCCCGGATCATGGCCAGGGCCCGTTTTATTTGGCCGCCTGTGGGGATGCGCCGTTCTATGTGATGGACCCGTTTGGCCAGGAATTCTTCCGGGTAGTCGTAGGCTTCGCCCTGAACATCCTGTGGAAGGGACACGGTTACCGCGCCGGTCTCCGCCGGATCCGTAAGCACCCGGAAGGCGTTGATGAAGGCGGTCATGAGCTGTTCAGGACGCTGGACCCGGTCCCAGTAGCGGCTTACCGCCCGGAAGGCGTCGCTTGCGGTGTTGGAATAATCCGTGGGTATTTCGATCTGTTGCAGCACCGGATCGGGCTGGCGGCAGGCGAAGGTATCCGAGGGCAGAAAAAGTACCGGTATGTGGTTTGCCGTGGCGGTTCCTGCGGCGGTAACCATGTTGAGGGCTCCGGGGCCTATGGAACTGCATACCGCCATCATCCGCCGGCGGTTGTTCTGTTTGGCAAAGCCTATGGCGGCGTGTCCCGCGCCCTGCTCGTTTTTGGCCTGGTAAAATCTGAGGGAAGTATCCCCGGCGGCCAGGGCTTCCCCCAGCCCGACGACGACCCCGTGGCCGAAGATTCCAAAGACCCCGTGGACGAATTTGATTTCCTCTCCGTCAACTTCGATGTACTGGTTGTCCAGAAACCGGAGAGCGGCTTGACCCATGGTCAATCGTGTTGTGTTTCCCATTCTATAGACTCCCTAAAAAAATTATCAACTCACCCGAACTGCCTTTCACGGCTGCCATATCGTATCCTCAGACCCCATGACCCATTTGTGTTCTTCTATAAATACCGGCGTATTGGTGGCCGGACCGTAATGGGCCCCCTCTATGTGCCGGATCACCCACAAGTACCACATGGCGTATCCCGGAGCGGTCACATGGGGATGAACTTCGCCGTCCCGGATAAGGATGGTGTCCTTATCCCGGATGATATACGGCGTATCGCCGATGGTGGTAAGGCCGAAACCCTGAGGCGGGAGAAAGCGGTAATGGTAGATCTCCGGCTGAGGGTGATGATGGGGCGGATAGCTCGACCACTTGCCCGGCACTCCTATCACCTCCCCTATAACCAGGTTGGACTCCGGCCGGTTGGTGTCATCGAAGACGGTCCTGACGATGCGGGTAGAGGTTTCCCGCATCGTTCCCTTGCCCCGGAGTTCGCTCCGGCATTCTTCGGGGCTGTAGATCCTGGCCGCGAAAGGCCCGTCATTCCCGGTGGCGCAGTAATAAAACTCCGCGCCTTCCGCGCCCGCCGTGATGCCGACCGCGCATTTGGCGGGGACCGAAAGGCACCAGGGGGAATAATCGAAGAGATTGGGCCGGGCAATTTCCCTTTTTTCGCCTTCCCAGACAAGCTCCGCCGTCCCCTTGGCAAGGAGCCAGACCCGTTCGTCGGTTTCCGAATCGCTCCGGTACACGGCTCCCGGCGCGAGAACAAGTACGCCGAAATCCATGAGCATGTCCGCGGTCGCCCCGCTTCGGGAAACGAGGGCGGTATAGCCCGTATTAAAGGGCGGTTTGTGATGAAACTGCATGATGTCTCCTAATATCGAGAGCGAATCTCTTGCAGGGCGACGGGCCGTTTTTCTTTCAGCGATACGGCCGCCGCCAACGCCGCGTACATGTCTTCCAGGCCGTCTTCCCCGGTCACCGCCGCCGGCTTCTTGTCCAGTACCGCGCCGGTAAAGGCGATCATCTCGTTGATAAAAGCGTCCCTGTACCGTTCCAGGAAGAAGTAGAGGGGTTTCTCTCCGGCAACGCCCTTTTCATTGGAAAGCCTGACCGTACTGGGCAGGTCGTTTTCTGCGGCGGCCGCACCCCGGGAACCAAAAACCTCCACCCGCTGATCGTAGCCGTACACGGCCTTCCGGGAGTTGTCTATGACGCCGATGGCGCCGTTTTCAAACTTCAGGCTGACCAGGGCGGTGTCCACATCTCCGGCCTTGCCGATTTCAGGGTCCACCAACACAGCGCCGGAAGCGTACACCTCGGCGATACTGCTTCCGGCCTGGAAACGAGCCATATCAAAGTCGTGGATCATCATGTCTATAAAGATGCCGCCGGAACCCGCCACATACTCAGGCGGCGGCGGGGCGGGATCACGGGAAGTAATCTTGACGATCTGAACCTCCCCCACTTCGCCGGCCAGGGTAAGTTCCCGGATACGGGCGAAATTATGATCGAACCGGCGGTTAAAACCGATTTGCAGGGTTACTCCCGCCTGTTTGACCACTTCCAGGGCGGCTTTTACCTTAGGGATGCTGTGGTCTATAGGCTTTTCGCA
>JAIRSL010000260.1 GCA_031255475.1 Treponema sp. | reverse complement strand
ATTGTTTCTATTCCGGATGTCAGCGAATGGTGGCCGGTCATGTCGGAGCAGGAATAAGCTGCGGATAAGCGGCTGATTGAACAGAACCGGGCGGAAAGGCTAGACTGAAGGGGTGGAAGCGCCCTTACTGGAGGTACAGCATCTTTCCGTCGGGATACAAAGGGGCCGGGACTGTCTTTTTGGGGTACATGACATCAGTTTTACCATAAAACCGGGGGAAATCCTCGGCATCGTCGGGGAATCGGGGTGCGGCAAGACCCTTACCGCCCTGGCCATCCCCGGCCTGCTTCCCGGAGGCGTGTCCATAAGCGGCGGGACCGTCCGTTTTGAAAACCGGGACCTTGCCGGTTTGAAACAACGGGAACTCTGCGAAATACGGGGAAACAGGCTTTCCATGATTTTTCAGGAGCCCATGACCTCCCTCAACCCGCTGATCAAAATCGGACGCCAAATTGCCGAACCTTTGGAACTCCACGGTTACACAGACAAGGCCCGTATACGCAGGGAGGTCCTGGACATCATGGAACAGGTAGGGCTTCCCGACCCGGAGCGTCTTGCCGGGGAATATCCCCACCGGCTTTCCGGGGGTATGCGCCAGCGGGTGATGATAGCCCTGGCGATGATCTGCAAGCCCAGGCTGCTTATCGCCGATGAACCGGCCACCGCCCTGGATGCCACCATCCAGGCCCAAATCCTCAGGCTGATGCAATGGTTCAACAGAAACCGGGGAACTTCCATCCTCTTTATCTCCCACGATCTTACCCTGGTAAACCGTCTCTGTGACCGGGTGTTGGTCATGTATGCGGGGAAGATCGTTGAGGAAGGGCCGGTCCGGGACATTTTCCGCCGTCCCGCCCACGAATATACCAAAGGTCTCATCGGGGCTATCCCTTCCAAGGACCGTAAGGGCAGGCCCCTGACGAATATTCCCGGCAAGGTTCCCTCAATAGAAGACGGGGCAAAACTGCGCGGCTGCCCTTTTGCCCCCCGCTGTTCCCGTGCGGAAGAACGCTGTACTACCTCCTTTCCGGCCCGGACAGACCTGGGAGGCGGCCGCCGGGTCTTCTGTTTTCCCCCTGCCGGTGAAGGCGGAAGGGAAAACGGAACGTTGCGGGAGGGGCATTATGCCGGAACCTAAGCCCTTCGTCAGCATCAGGGATGTGTCCAATACCTATGTGTCCCGTTCCTACGGCGTCCTGGGGAAAAAAACCGGGAAATCCGTACTCGATCACGTTGGTCTGGAAATTCGTGACGGCGAAATCTTCGGCCTGGTAGGGGAATCGGGATGCGGCAAGACCACCCTGGCCAGGGCCATGCTGGGCCTGATCGATTATGAGGGGGAAATCCTTATCGGCGGGATCAGGCAGGACCGCCGGCGGCGGCGTGAAATGGCCCGGAAGGTACAGGCTGTTTTTCAGGACCCCGCCGGTTCCCTCAACCCGGTGAAAACCGTGGGCAGTATCCTGGAAGAACCCCTGCGCATACAGGGGGTCAAAAGCCGCGAGGAGAGGGTACGGCGGGTAGACGAAATTCTTTCCTTAATCGGCCTTGACCCGGCCTATAAAACTCGCCGGCCTTCGGAACTGTCCGGGGGACAGCGGCAGCGGGTCTGCATAGGATGCGCCCTCATGCCGGCCCCCAAACTCATCGTAGCCGACGAAGCCGTCAGTTCTCTGGATGTATCCGTAGGCGCCCAGATACTAAACCTTTTTCAGGATCTGCACCAACGGCTGGGGCTTTCCCTGTTCTTCATCTCCCACAACCTGAACGTGGTGTATTACCTTTGCGACCGCATCACGGTGATGTACCGCGGCCAAATCGTGGAACTCGGCGCGGCCGGGGATATTTACGACAACGCGGCCCACCCCTACACGCAAGCCCTGCTAGCGGCGGTTCCCGAACCGGTCGGAGAAGAAGCCGCGCCCCCCGAAGCCGTTCTTGCTGCGGAAACACCGGACGCTGTTCCCGCCGCCTGCAAGTACGCCCGCATCTGCCCCCGCCGGGAAGAATGCGGCGGCAGGGAACCGGGGGATCCGGTGAACATCGCCCGGACGGGGAAAGAGCCGCATTACGTGCGGTGCGTCCTGGTATCGGCGCACATGTAGTTTTGGAACGGGCTTACCTCTTTAAATTTATTTTACCAATGCGATATGCATTAATAGTGGCGATCGATCCGGAAAATCTATCATCTTGTTTTTTATGAAGAACCCAGGAGCAAGCTCCGGGATATGGACCACGCCTTCCAATCAACCGCTTTACAAATTCCCTGCCGCATAACGGCGCTTATAGCGTATCCGGCGAATCCAGCATGGCAGGAAGGCGCATGGATGTCTCCAGATACCCCATGCGGCGTTTCTTTACGTCTATGTCCAAAAGGACATAGCCCTGCTTCTCTTCCAGCTTAAAGCCCCGTATGGAAACGGGGTCCTGTTCGGAAAGCCCCGCCTCATCGGCGATGGAGCCCCGGACCACCTTCTTGACCAGATACGATGAAGAAAACGCGCCCCCCATGGAAGGGGCCAGGATAAGGCCGAAGAGCGGGGCGGCAAGCCGTTCGCGGGTGTCCACTTTGGCGGCCGCAGCCAGGGGCAGATCCGGCCGGGCGGCGGTCATCATGATCCGCTTTACCCCGTCGGAGGTTTCCAGCGCAACCAACTCTCCGGGTTTGCCCGGAAAAAGGGCGTCCTGGAGCGCGGGGATCAGCGTCCCCTGGGAAGCCGCCGCGTCTTCACCGTTGATGGACGTGATACAGACGCCTTCGGGGACCTGGCGTTCCGCCGCCGGGGTAAAGGGGGCCACATAGATGATCTCCGCGCCCTGGGCGGTTTCGCTGACCGTAAGGCCGAGCCAGGGCCGTTCCGCCCTGCCTCCGGCCAGCATTGCGGGAAGGGCTGCGGCCAGACGTCCGGCGGGAACCGCAAAGTTAAGGCCGGGGTAATTTTCTATCCCCGCGAAGACTATGCCCACAAGCCGGCCCGCCATATCCATCACGGGCCCGCCGGAATTACCGTGGTTTACCGCGGCATCAATTTGAATGACATCCCCTATCTGGAGGAAGCGGCGGCCCAGGGCGGAGACTATGCCGGCGGTGACGGTCTTTTCCAGGCCGCCGGGGGAACCTATGGCGTAAACCGTATCCCCCACGCTGGGGATGATCCGGTCAACCACGGGAAACACATACTCAGGGGTTATTTCCGCCTTGATAAGGGCCAGATCCAGGGCCTTGTCCCAGCCCACCACTTTGGCGGGAATACGAACGCTGGCGGAATCCCCCATGCGTATGGTCATGCGGGAGTAACCTTCGTAAGCGGGGTCTACCTCGCTGGCGATGACGTGGTAGTTGGTAATCAAATACCCTGCGGCATCCACGAAGAAGGCGGAACCTAAAACCCGGTCGGGAAGCCCCATGCCCCGTTCTATGCGCAACCCCCTGTCTACGATGACCGTGGCTACTCCCTTGATCATCTCCGATGCCGAATCCCGGCCTTCGGCATAGGCCCTAAGATCCTCCGGCACGGAGCCGTTTTCCGCGTCCGCCGCCGCAAGAAAAAACGCCGCAGTACGCCGCTGTTTTACTTTCGCCGCCCGCTCCAGGAAAAGCAGGGCGTCTTCCGCTTTCAGGGGTTTTAATTCGTGGGCCCGGACCGCGCCCAGAAAGGCGTGCAAATCGCTCCCGGCGGCCAGCTTCTCTTTCGCGTCGGCAAGGAGAAAATCCGGTTCCATGCCGGTATTTTCCACCGCGATACCCAGGCTTGCAAGGGAACGGGCAAAAGAAGCCGCTTCATCCCAGCGTTTTTCTTCCACCGCCTTTGTCTGGAGGGCCTTCAGGTTTGCGACCGCCCCGGCTTCCAGAGCCGTTATACGCGCCGCCAGTTCCGGGTCCCGGCCTTCGTTCAGGAGACTTCCCTCCCCATAGATGGCCCGGTAACTTTCAATTTGATGAAGGGCTTTTACCGGATCTTCCCCGGCAAGTTTTTCAATATCCATCAATCTGAATTCACTGGTGGATTTTATAGGCGTCAGCCGTTTTTCCTGCCTTTCAGGGGTAAGGCAGGAAACGAACAAAACGCAAAGCACCGCGGCCCGAAACAGAGCCGCCGGGCAGGACTTATCTAAAAAAAAATATACCGGCTCGGTATTTTTATAATTTTCCTTTTTCATCTTCAATACTTCCTTTAATTTTTCCCTGTCCGGTCCCGGATAATCACCGTGTATTCCCTGTTCCCGTTTTTGTCCAAATCCCAGGAACGGGCGATGGAACCATCCGAAAGATACTCCTCGCCGGTTTCGTAGATGCCGTCCCCGTCCCAGTCGCTTTCGGAAGACTCCGGAATCCAGACGTATCCCCGCCCTTCTTCCGGGCCGGGAGGCCCCGCCTGAACGCGGAAACGCCGTATTGTTTCCATCCGGCCGTCCAGGTCCAGGTCTATGCGCTGAACAACAGGCCGTCCCCGAAGGAATTCCGTAACCGACACCGCCCGGCCTTCCAGGTATTCCGCCGCCCGCCGGGGAACTCCCCGTTCCAGGGTTACAAGCTCAAGGGCGCCCGGAAATTCCCGGCCCGGCCGCTCCAGGCCGGCGGCAAAGGAAGCAAGCGTGCGCCCGGTAAGCCGCGTCCCCCGGGGATCCCGCTCCGGATAGGGCAGGCCTCCGTCTTCCGGAATTTCCGCAATTAAAAGGGGGCTAAACGCAAATTCCAGAGGGTTAAACCTATAGGTAAGCCCCTCAAAACCGGCGCTGAGTACGGAGGGATACCGCTCCCAAGTGATAGAAGCCCTGGGGAGATCGGCGTCCCGCAGGGGAAGGCGCACCGATCCCCGGAGGGCCTCCGCGCCCTGTGTCCCGCCTTCCGGGGACACGGCAATTCCGGCGCGGACGGGGATACCGGCGTTCCAGAAAACATGCCATTCAAAGATCCCGTCCTGATCCGCGTCGTAAATATATTCCTCAATGGCGCCGCCGGCGTACCGGGTCCGGGTCTCGGCATAACCGTCATAATCCGCGTCTTCTTGTATAACACCGGAAAAAAGGGAAAGATTTCGGCCGAAAACCTCGCGCCCGCCCGAACCGCGCAGGAGCTTCCAAACTTCAAGGAGCAGATCTTTATCCAGCGTTTCCCGGCGGAAAAGCTCTTCGACCGCCATATCGTCGTCGATGACCCCCAGGTTAAGGGCCGCCGGAATGGATTCGGGCGCGGCGCTCCCCAAAGCCCTGTAAGCGGCCACAAACCGGCCGGCTTCTTCGGTATCCCGCATAAAGGGGGCGGCAAGATAGGCCAAATCGGGCGCTTTGTCCAATAGCAGGGGAAGCCGTTTCAGAACCGTTTCAACCAGGTCCCGCGCGGCGGCTTCGGGAACGGTCGTGCGGGCGGCATAACGGAGCAATATCCGCGCCGGTTCGGGATCACGGGAATATTGTTCCAGGGCCAGGGCCATTGCGGAATGAAAGGACGGGATGTCCCGAAGGCCCAGCAGGGCGCGAAGGCGGAAGCAGGCAATACCGGCGCCGTACCATTCGGCGTCGGCATCGGGGATCATGGCAAGACAGCGCAGGGTTTCGGTAAAAGCCCGCACACGGAGCAGGGTCTCCGCCTCAAGGAGCCGGGCCTGAACGGCGGAATACCGGTTCCAGCGATCCGTATCCAACCCCCGGCGGACCGCGTCCAGCACCGCCCCTCCGGGCCGGTTCTCGTGGGAACGGACCAGGGCCAAAAGGTAGGAGAGGTCCGATGAGACATCGGCAAAGTCCCGGGCCCGTTCCAGGGCGGCCCCGGCTTCGGCCCAGCGGCCATCGGATATGGCGGTTACCGCCCAGTCCGCGTAGCGTTCGGCAACCGCGGCATCCCCGGCCGCCGGGACACGGGATTCCTGAGCGGAAAGCACGGTCAGGGCCGTCAAAAGCCATAGGGCCAGTAAAACCCGGCGCAACACGTCAACCTCTCAAATTTCGGCGATTTTTTCCCGGGGTGGCAGTTCCAGGAGAGTCCACACCTCTTCATCGCTCAGGGTTTCCCGGACCAGAAGGGCATCCGCAAGTTTTTCCAGTTTCGCCTTATTGTCGGAAAGTATAGTCTCGGCAACATTTCGGGCGGCGTCCAGGATGCGCTTTATTTCCCGGTCTATATGCTGGGCGGTTTCCTCGGAATAGTCCTTATGCCGGGCTATCTCCTTACCCAGGAAGATTGGTTCTTCCTCCTGGCCGTAGGTAACCGGCCCCAGGTTTTCAGCCATGCCCCATTCGCATACCATACGCCTGGCCATGTCGGTGGCCTGTTCAAGGTCCTGTTTGGTTCCCGTGGTGGTTTCAGCATAGAACAGCTTCTCCGCCGCCCAGCCGCCGTAACAGATGACGATGCGGTCTTCGATCCAGCCCTTTGTCCGGCTGTAGCTGTCCGCCTCCGGGAGGGAAATGGCCATGCCCAAAGCCCTGCCATGGGGAACGATGGTTACCTTGTGAAGGGGATCGGAATTCTTCAGGAAATAGTGAAGCAGGGCGTGGCCCGCCTCATGGATGGCGGTCATACGCCGTTCTTTTTCGGAAATCACCAGGGTTTTCCGGGCAACCCCCATGAGTATCTTATCCCTGGCTTCCTCAAAATCGGGCATTTCCACTACGGCCTGGTCTTTACGGGCGGCGAAAAGGGCCGCCTCGTTCACCAGGTTGGCGATCTCCGCGCCGCTCATCCCCGGCGTGGCGCGGGCTATGCGGGCCAAATCAATGTCTCCCGCCAGGGGAATCTTGGCCGCATGTATCTTGAGAATGGCTTCCCGCTCCCTGATGTCCGGCATCGCCACCGTCACCTGGCGGTCAAAGCGGCCGGGCCTGAGCAGCGCCGGGTCCAACACGTCCGGCCGGTTCGTGGCGGCAAGGATGATCACCCCGTCCTTGGAATCAAAGCCGTCCATTTCGACCAGGAGCTGATTCAGGGTCTGTTCCCGCTCGTCGTGGCCCCCGCCGTAACCGGCCCCCCTGGTACGGCCCACCGCATCTAACTCGTCGATGAATATGATACAGGGGGCGTTCTTCCTGCCCTGTTCAAAGAGGTCCCGGACACGGCTGGCCCCCACCCCTACGAACATCTCCACAAAATCCGACCCCGACATGTGGAAGTAGGCTACCCCGGCTTCTCCGGCCACCGCCCTGGCCATAAGGGTTTTCCCGGTTCCGGGCATACCCACCAGGAGTACCCCTTTAGGAATACGGGCGCCCATCTTGGTAAATTTCTGAGGATTTTTGAGGAAAGCGACCACTTCCTGAAGTTCGTATTTGGCGTCTTCCTGACCGGCCACATCGGCAAAGGTGATTTTTTTCCCTTCGTCCTGGTAACGCTTGGCCCGGCTCTTTCCGAACTGGAACGCCTTGTTCCCTGCGCCCTGGACGTTCCTCATCATGAACCAGATGAAGCCGAAACCTATAATCCAGGGGAGAAATTCCAGGAGAATACGCAGGGGACTCAAGCCGGAAACCGCCCCCGACACATTGATCCCCTTTTCCCGGAGGACCGGAAGCAGGGTCGGGTCCTGATACGGGATCAGGGTCTTGAAATGCACCAGATCGCCGGACATTCCCTTTAAGGTGCCTTCAATGATGTTGTTATCCAAAATTTTTACCGCGGTTATCTCGTTCCGGTCCAGGTAATTGGTAAAAGCCGAATAGGGAATTTCCTGAACGGAAGAGGTTTCGCCTCTGAAAAAATAAGCGATAAAAAACCCGGCTATAATAAGAAAAAAAACCAGGGCAACCCGGTTCGGTTTACTGCCGGACAGCGGCGGGCGCGGCGGCATTTTATTATTCTGATCGTTGAGCATTCGACCCCCAAAATCAAATTGCGCTATGGACCCGCTTGAATATCCGGCAGTTTATATGTCTGCGGCTCCTCATTGACCACGAAAGAAAAGAGCCCTTCCCCGCGGCCCGAACCGTTTCCGTTCCTGTCCGCAATGACAGCCGCCCCGTCCCGGCTCGTGCCTATAAACGCGGCAATCCCCCGGAAATCTTCCGCAGTAATACTACCGGTATACTCCGAACCCCGGGTCCTATCAAGGGCTTTGCGCCGGGAAACACCCTGTACGCCCCCCATCCGGTCTTCCGGCCGTGAAGGCCGCAGGACCAGCGGCAGCCCCGCGCAAAAGGAATTTTCCGGAGAGAGGGGTCCTTCCTTCTCCGGCAAACACCGCAATGTCAAAGGATACCCTTTCAGCTTATAGCTTCCCGGTTCTTTAATCAACAGTGAAAAACCCTCTTCGCCGTATGCTTTGATCCGGGGAGCGGCGATCACCCAGTCCCCCGCGGCCTCAAGGCGCATGGCCCCCAAATCCAAAGCCCGGCGCCCGTCACGGGTAAAGCGCCTGATGCTTCCCCGCCGGGGCTGGCCCCCCCCGATTTTATCCGCCGCCAGGAAAAGCCCCTCTTCACGGAGTATTTCCGGTTGTGAAAAAAAGAGCCGCCGGGAAACGCGGTACGACCGCCGGGAAGGGTCCGCATCTTCCGTGCCGGGCACGGCCTCCCAGGGGATACGCCGTTCCGCCTCCGCGGTAAGAAACTCCGCCGTAAGCCGCTGGGTTTCCCCAAGGTTAGCCACGGACGGCCGCCATCCGGGGAAGAGTTCGTCCAGGACGGGAATCAGGCGGTTCCGTATCCGGTTTCTGAGGAAGGCGGAGTCCGCGTTGGTAGAATCGGTCCTGAACGGGATGCCCCGATCTTCCAGATAGGCCAGAACCTGGGACCGGCTCAATTTCAGGAGGGGTCTCAGGATCCGGCCCCGAACGCGGGGCATGGCCGCAAGCCCGGCCGGTCCGGCACCCCGGAGGAAGCGCATCAATGCCGTCTCCAACAGGTCATCCCCGGTATGGGCCACCAGTATCCGTTCTGCGCCTATACGGGCGGCTTCACGGTTCCAGGCGGCGTGGCGGAAAAGCCGGGCCGCCGCTTCCAGCCCTATACGCCGGGAGGCGGCCGCCCCGGAAATAACCCCCGGCGGGATGTGGACCACCCGGCAGGGGACCTCCAGTTTTTTACAGAGTTCCCGTACCGCAGCCGCGTCCCCCCGGCTTTCCTCCGCCGGCCGTATACCGTGTTCCACATGGAAGCACCGCAGCGTAAAGCCTTTTTCCCGCCGTATTCCCGTCAGGGCCGCGAGCATGGCGGTGGAATCGGCCCCCCCGGAAACTGCGGCCAGAAATCTCGTTCCCTTCGGCGTCTCCCCTAAGGCAAGGCCCACCACGGCTTCAAAGGCCGCAATACGGGAAGCGCCGCCGGTTTCAGTCCGGGGTTCGCGGTTTTGGGAAGGATAAAAAGGATTCGGATACACGCCATTCAGGACCATTAACAGACCCAACTATCGCCGGTCCCAAACCGGCCGGTTAAAAAACCACATCCCGGAACAAACGCCCTAATGCGGCCCTTCACGGATGTGGGATAGTGCCGCCGTATGGCTTACGCACCACTCAGATCGCCAACCCCGCCCTGAAGGACGGGGATATTAAACCACCGGCGCGAAAACATACGGAACGTTTTTTTTATGCGGATGCTCGGGCCGTCAGTTCTTGGACGCTTCTTTGGAATCGGCAACGCCTTCCTGGGCCTCCCCTTCTTCGGCGGAAGCGCCTTCCTCTTTGGCGAATTTCACCAGGGCCACCACCTGATCGCCTGCGGAAATCAGCTTGACCCCTTCGCCCAAAACCAGGTCCCGCACATGAATGGACTGGTTGACCCCCAGGCCGGAAATATCCACGATGATGCGTTCCGGAAGGTTTCCGGGCAGACATTCGACTTCGATGTCATGAAGGGGAGCCTCCAGAATACCGCCTTCTCTGACGCCTATGGGGTTCCCTTCCATCTGAACCGACACACGGGCGCGGAGCATGGTATCGCTTTCAACCTCGTAAAAATCAACATGAAGAACCTGTCCGTTCAGAATGTTCCGCTGGGTTGCCTTGACAAACGCGTCGCGGCCCTCCCCGTCCACATTCACCCTTACGATGGTACTCTCGGAAATTCCCTTTACGCCGTTGATAAATTCCAGGGCGTCAAGGTCTATGGTTACCGCCGTCCCTGAATGGCCGTAGATAACCGCCGGAATGCGGCCGGCCCGCCTGATCCTGCGGGCATCCCTTGATCCCGTACTGACCCGCTTACGGGCCGCAAAAATAACCTGACTCATGTACAACTCCTGTAATCGGGCAGTGAAAAGAATACATCGTTACTTTTCCCGGGGAAATAGCCCCTGCTTACCCTGGTAAAAGCGCACCGGCGCTTAATCTGGGACGACAGGGTTCGAACCTGTGCATGCCGGAGCCAAAACCCGGTGGCTTACCACTTGCCTACGTCCCAATAATCAACAACCCCGCCCAGAAACCTCTCCCGCAAACCGGCGAGCGGGTTCTCAGGCGTACTGTTCCGCAAGGTATGAATGTTACACGGCCACACCCAAATCCTTCGCGGATTCAAACGTCTAAACAGCCCGTTAGGACCCGCGAAACTCCCCCACCGAAAGACGGGCTTTTAGTTACGAACCCGCTTTCGGATCATAATTCAACCGTCGGATCGTCCGGGCCGTTGCCGAAATCGTACCGGTCCAGAATCCGCTTTTGCAATTCGGCGCGGAATTCGGGGTGGATAGGGTGGGCGACATCCTTGTATTCCCCGGCCCTGGTCTTCCGGCTCGGCATGGCTATAAACACGCCGCTTTTCCCTTCGATAATTTTTACATTATGAACCACAAAGCAATCATCAAACGTCACGGTCACATACGCTCTTAGTTTCCCTTCTCCGGCCACCTTACGGACCCGAATATCGGTTATTTCCATAGATGCGCTCCTTTTATTTTCGGTCCAGTTAAACTGATTATCCCTATTGTAATACTGCCTTTACCGAACGCGCAAGAGGAATTGTTAATTCTACAAACGTATACCGTCTTAAAAATGTCCGCGCTGCCAGTTCCGCAGCCTCTTTCTGGGAAAATACCCCAAAACACGTAGATCCCGCGCCGGATAAGCCCATAAAATCCGCCCCCAGAACCCGCAAACCCTCCAAAATATCCCGGTACGCCTTGCCCGCAGGGGCCTCCGGGCCGGAAGTCAGAAAAACCGGGAGAAAGTCGTTCCAATACGGCCAGGAAGCGGGATGTTTCTCCAGGGCCCGTACAAGGGCGTCTCCCTCAGGCGTCCCCGGACAATCCGCCTCTCCGGGCCCCTTGCGGCGCTCGTCCAGGAGCGCGTAGGCTTCCGCCGTATCGCTGGGAAACCCCGGATTCACCAGAACCACCCAAAACGGCGCGCCCCCGTCCGGAGACGCAAACACGGACGCCTCAACAGGCCGTACCGTCTCCCCCCTGCCCGAAACCAGGGCGGCTCCCCCGCTCAGGAAGAAAGGCACGTCGCTCCCCAGAGCTATGGCCATCTCGTGCAGGGCGGCCCGGGAAAGAGCCGTCCCCGCCAGGGCGTCCAACGCAATCAGGGCCGAAGCCGCGTTGGAAGAACCGCCGCCCATACCCCCGCCCGGAGGTATGCGCTTTTTCAAAGTGACCCGCACCGGTATATCAAAACCCGTCCTCTCCCGGAAAAGGGAAACCGCGCGGGTAATGATGTTCCGCCCGGACGCCAACACCGCCGCCCAGGAAGGCTCCGTCCCTTCAACAAGGCGTATGGAACAGGCGGGTTCTTCCCCTCCCGGCGCCCCGGTCTCAAACCAAAGGGTATCTCCAAAATCAAGGCACAGAAAAAGACTTTCCAGATCATGATACCCGTCGGTACGCCGGGCTCCCACCTTGAGATGCAGGTTGATTTTACCGGGAGCCTGTATTATCCAGGTAGAGCCCATTGCCTTGCCCCTTTTAACTGAACCAAAGTATACTGAAAACGAATAGGGCGTGTAAAGGCGGCGCCGGGATAAAATTTTTATGTAATTAAAAAAGTCCGAAGTTGATAAAAAACCAGTTGACAGATACTGAATTTGTCCCTTATGTTTCAAGTGGAATATGGTCGTGGGCCGTATTCCCTTGACGGAAATTATGAAGTCCGCTTGGCGGACCTGCGAAAAACGATTCCAAATGGAGAAGACTATGGTTCTGTACGAGGCCATGACTGATGAGCGGTTTTCCGCGGATGAACTCGCATTGCTTCCTCTGCAAAGCGAGTCGAATTACGATCTTCCGAATCCGTTTCTGATCTTCAGCGATGAAGATGACGATGACGAGGATGACATTGCCGAAGAAGATGACTTCGATGATGTGGACGATGATTTTGACGACGACTTCGACGATGATTTTGACGATGATGACGAAGAAGAAGACGATGACTACGAAGACGATGACTTTGACGACTTCGAAGAAGACGCGGACTACGACGATTTTGACGAATAGCCGATCTTAAACCGTAAACCTAAGGCCTGATTACCGGAGCGGTGTTCCAAAGCCGCTCCAGTTCATAAAAAGAACGGGATTTCTCTGTCATGAGGTGGACCACGACCGTACCCAGGTCGATGAGCGTCCATTCGTCTTCAGGGGCGATTTTGCGCCTTCCCCTAAGAATCTCGACCTCCCGCTCCCGGCAAAAATCCTTGACATGCCGCAGCAGCCCCATAAGATGGGTATGGCTTGAAACCGTCGCAATCACAAAGAAATCGGTCCAGCCGTTCAATTCCCTCATATCCAGCACCGCCACATCCCCTCCCTTATGCTCCTGGAGCAAAACCCCTAGGGCCCGGGCGAGGGCGGTTTCGTCATTCACCGGTAACGTATCGTCCATTAAAATCCCTGCCAATAATAAGCGTAAAATCCGACCTGTATTCCAGATTTTGCAGGCCCAGATTCAAATCCATGTTCAGTTCTTCAGGAGCGGCGGCTTCTGAACGGAGATTGGTACAACGGATGATTTCCGCGAAGATCCGGGCCACCTCCGAAGAACCGGACCGGTCTATGATTTCCGTGGCGGCGTAATCGCTGCGGTCGGCATTCCCGATGGAAATGACATCGTATCCAAAACCCCGGAGCAGTTCCGCCGTTCGTCCCGCAAGGCCCGTAATCCCCGTGCCGTTCAGGATTTCCACCGTAAAGACCCGTTCCGTGAGGGAACCTTCCACCTGCCGGGTCAGTGCGCCAAGGGACTGCCGGACTATTTCCTTGATGAGGCTCCCGTCATAATACGGGAAGAGGAGCATCTGCCCCGATACTTCCCGGTAATTTCCCCCCACGGACTGGACGTTTACCCTGTCGGTATCAATATTTGACAACTCATCGAAAAGGCGTATACGGGTACGCTGATTCATGCCGGTTTTTATCAGGGGTTGAAGGGCCTGAAGCATGACGGAATTTTTCAAAGTTTCGTTTTTTTCCCCCAACCGCTTGATAAAACCCAGGAAAAAGCGCTGCCGCCTGAAGGTTACCAGATCGGCGTCCTCCCCGGAAAGCCGGTAGGTGAGGAATGAAAGGGTTTTATCCCCGTCCAGCCGGGTTATCCCCGAAGGGAACAGGATCAGGCTGTCCGGCTCGTACACCGAAACCGCCGAGGGAATGAAAAGCTCTACCCCTTCTATAAGATCCGCTATTTTCCCCAGATCGGAAAGGTCATACACCAGGGAAAAACTGATGTCTATCCCCAGAAGGGTTTCAATTTCACTTTCAAATGCGGCTATACGCTGAGGCTCATAAACCGTATCTATGCGGTCCACCCGGTTGACCCGCCTGATTATCAGGCCCACTTCCCCGGGAACGTCGAAAACCGCCGCCCTTTTGGTTGCGGGATAGTACATCAGCACATAGGACGCCAGGGGCTTTCCTTCGGACTCAAAGACAAAAAGGGTATTGGTAACCCGGTCGCCGGACAGGGCTTCTTCTATGGGGTCCTGGCGCAGGGCCATGATGGTGAACAAAACCGCCGCTCCCAGGAGCGCCGCGATGGCGGCCAGAAGGACGATGCTCGCGTCTTTTTTGGTCTGCCGTCCCCTCACAAATCCCTCCGTGTGTGTACGGCGTCAAGGAGCGCGAGGGTCCCCGCCGAAAGGTCCGTCTGCTTTAACCGCAGAAACGCGACGGTTTCCTCCAGCACGGCAGAAAAGAGGCCGTCCAGTTCGGCAAACCGGGAAATATCCCGGAAGTTCTCCCCGGCATTCCGGCGGGAAGGTTCGATTTTGTCGGCAATATACACCGCACGGGCCAAAGGCCCCATCTCCGGCGTCCCGGCGGTGTGATGCCGCACCGCTTCCAGAATGTCCTCATCTTCAATGCCGAATTTCTGGCGGAGCAAAACCGCCCCCGCCCTGCCGTGAAGCAGGGAAGGTTTTTTCCGCTCCAGTTTGGAAAAATTCCCGCCGTCCCGGCGGGCAAGCCGCTTCATGTCCCCTTCCGGCAGGGACTTGGCCATATCATGGGCCATGCCC
Organism: Treponema sp.; assembly: GCA_031255475.1. GTDB lineage: Bacteria > Spirochaetota > Spirochaetia > Treponematales > Breznakiellaceae > JAIRLK01. The sequence goes on along the minus strand of JAIRSL010000260.1, from coordinate 2,889 downwards.
GCCAGGTAGCCCCGGTCCGGATCCAGCCCGAAACGAGCGCACAGATCGTAGGCCGTAAGCGCCGCGCCCCGGCAATGAAGAAACCGGGAAGGGCTTACCAGTGACCGCACCTCCGCCTCTACCCGGGCGATAAGCTCGTGCGAAACCCCGGTCCCGGAAACAGGGGCTTGCCCGGAAGCGCCGTTCCCGGCGTCCTCCGGCGCATACCCGTATAGACGGCGGTCTTCTATGATGAACCGGGCCCCCGGAGGTACCAGAGAACGCCAGGGTTCCCCGTTTTGAACGCGATCCCGGATCGACGCGGAAGAAATCTCCATGACGGCGTTGTCGAGCGCCGTATAGGGATAGGGGAAACCCACGGGTCCCGAAGATTCCCGGTGAGCGATGATGATGTCCGTTTCGGCGGCAATATCGGCCGCCTGACGCCACTGGGAAAAGGTCCGGGCCAGATCGTCCCCAATGATGAGCCCCGGCTTCCCCGCCGGATTGTAGCGCCCCCTGATGTCGGCGATAGTGTCGATGGTATAGGAAACGCCGCCCCGGAGGATTTCGCAGCCGTCAACGGCGATCCGGGGATCCCCCGGTATGGAGGCGGCCAGCATATCCAGGCGATCTGCGGGAGAAACCTCGTGAGCGCCGGGCTTAAACGGAGAGGTAAAGGCGGGGACCATGACGATCCGGTCGTATCCCAGGACGGAGAGAACCGCCTCCGCCACATGCAAATGGCCCAGATGCACCGGGTTAAAGCTGCCCCCCAGGATCGCGAGTTTCACCGCGCCCTCCTCTTCCCGCCCAGAAGGGCCGGACCGGGCGCTTCGGTTCCGGCGCCGGGCGTCTCCAGGCGGTCCGCCATGGCCCCTATGGCCGCGGCTAGTTCGCTTAAGCCCTCGCCGGAAAACACGGAAATCCCCAGCACATGTTCGTTTTTGTACTTTCCGCGGAGGGCCTCCAAACGCCCGGAGGCTCCCTCAAGATCGGTCTTGGAACCCGCTATGATACGGGGCTTCCGTAGCAGTTCCGGCGAAAAGGCATCCAATTCGCGGTACAGGATATCAAAGGCTTCCTCACAGGAATCTTCCCCCAGATCTATCAAGAAGACGAGTCCCAAGGTCCGGGAAATGTGTTTGAGAAACCGGACTCCCAGGCCTACGCCCCGGGAAGCCCCGGCAATAAGCCCCGGAATATCCGCCAGAACAATGTCCCGGTCTCCAAGGGTGAGCACGCCCAGGTTCGGTATCTTCGTGGTAAAGGGATAAGGCGCTATCCTGGGGCGGGCGTTGGTGAACCGGTCCAGAAGGGAGGATTTCCCCGCGTTGGGGAATCCCACGAGCCCTATGTCCGCCAGAATACGCAGTTCCACCCGGAGCCGCCTGGCCAGACCCGGTTGTCCCGGAAGGGCCTTTCTGGGCGCCTGGTTCACCGCCGACTTAAAGCGGACGTTTCCCCAGCCCCCGTTCCCGCCGGCCAGGAACACGAACGTTCCCTCATCCTTCCCAAAATCCCTGATGAATTCCCCGGTTTCATCGTCCTTAATCACCGTTCCCGGAGGCACGGGAATGACCACATCGGAACCGTTCCGGCCGTAGCGCTGGGAACCTTCGCCGTCCCGCCCGTTTTCCGCCTTGAAAAACCGCTTATACCGCAGATGGGCCAGGGTACGCAGGTTACGGCGTACCTCGAAGATCACGTCCCCGCCCCGCCCGCCATCGCCGCCGTCGGGACCTCCCCTGGGCACGTACTTTTCCCTGCGAAAACTGACACAGCCGTTTCCGCCCTTTCCTGAGGAGACTTCGATTAACGCTTCATCGGCGAATTTTTCCATAGGCGCTGCGTCCGGAAAAGCCGGGAATTAAGACAAAATCCGGCTTTTCCACCGGACAATGACCTGCCGCCTGGGGAGAGAGGTATGTTTCTGCCATTTGTAAGGGGATGTAACGCGCAGAGGCCGCCGCCGGGTTCCCCGCATAAGACGGCTATTCGGTGGCGGGAACAATACCGGCGAGTTTGCGGCCCCGGCGTTGGGAAAAGGAGACAACGCCGTCTACCTTGGCAAAAAGCGTGTAGTCCCCACCACAGCCCACATTAAGGCCGGGGTGTATCCTGGTACCCCGCTGACGCACGATTATGGTTCCGGCCTTAACTAAAGAGCCGCTATGGGCCTTAACGCCTAAATATTGGGGGTTCGAGTCCCGTCCGTTTTTCGCGCCGCTGCCGCCCCGTTTCCGTGCCATATTAATTCCTCCGTTCTCTATGTATATTCAGTTCGCAAAATTCCGGGTAAAGTTCCGCCACGGAAGTAAAGCCTTCGATGAGGAAAGCCCCCGCGCCGGAAAGGAAATCCCGGCCGTTGCCGGAATAATCCGCTTCCATCCGGAAAACACCCCGTTCCGGAGCGCCGCCCCGGAGGGTTATCCCTTCCCTGCCGGAAAGGGTTCTGAACGCCGTCCGCGTAAGGACCGACACCGCGGCGCACACCACGTCGCTGCCTTTGGGCCCCGCTCCGGCGTGGCCCGTAACCCGGCAGGACAGGAGCAGCCCCGCCTCGTCCAAAGCCGCGTCAATCCTGATCATGACGGATTAAGCGCCGATGCTCTCCCCGGTTTTAATATCTTCGATTTTAATAATCGAATACTGCTGCCGGTGTCCCTGTTTGCGGCGGTAATCCTTTTTGGGCTTATACTTGAAAACAACGATCTTATCGCCCTTTACGTGGCTTTCTACCGTGGCGGAGACTTTGGCGCCCGCGACATAGGGCGCCCCGACAATAACCGCCTCCGGGGAATCGTCCCCGGAAAGGAGAAGAACCGAGTCAATCTCCAGAACATCTCCCGGTTCCGCGTCAATCCGGTCCACCCGGAGGGACGCGCCTTTTTCCGCCTTATACTGCTT